>NZ_JBSXOP010000051.1:0-54539 GCF_056859535.1 Marinobacter sp. L-46 | reverse complement strand
TGGTTAACTTGTTAAAGAGCGTTTGAGCTGCTGCTCAATCAAGGCCGCGCATTCTACATCGTTCCGCCGCCTTGTCAACCGTTGATTTCGAATAATTTCTGAAGCAATTTTTCGAATACTTTCAATCGGTTATCGCTGAGGTTTTGCTCCGTTTCCGGCGCTGCCCCTCAAGCGAGAGGCGCATTCTACAGACCTCAGCACAGGTGTCAACGGTTACCTTAAACTTTTTTGAAAAGTCCTTTTCGCCGCCAACGCTCCGGCTACACGCGCGCCATTAAAGCTCTACTTTAACGGCATCCGCAACAGCCAAAGCACGCTGCCGGGCCTCCTCTATAGAGTTCCCCTTTGCCAGCGCCACCCCCATGCGACGACGCCCCTTCAACTCCGGCTTGCCAAACAACCGCAACTGGGTGTCCGGCTCAGCAAGTGCCAGCTCTACTCCGCTGTATGAGACATCAACTGACTCGCCTTCAGGAAGAATGACCGCCGAAGCCGTTGGTCCTTGCTGGCGAATTACCGGAACAGGCAAACCAAGAATAGCCCGGGCGTGCAGGGCAAACTCGGACAGGTCCTGGGACATCAGGGTAACCAGGCCAGTATCGTGTGGCCTCGGGGATACTTCCGAGAACCAGACCTGATCGCCCTTTACAAACAGCTCCACACCATAGACACCGTAACCACCCAGGTTGTCAGCAACTGCCCGGGCAATTTCCATGGAGCGCTCAAGGGCTTTGGGAGCCATAGGGTGCGGCTGCCAGGATTCCCGGTAATCGCCATCTTCCTGGCGGTGCCCGATGGGATCGCAGAACGAAACGCCATCACGGTGGCGAACCGTCAGCAGGGTGATCTCATAATCGAAGCCCACAAAGCCTTCGATGATGACACGCCCCTTCCCTGCCCGGCCACCGGTTTGGGCATACTCCCAGGCCGCTTCTATCTCCGCATTGTCTCTTACCAGGCTCTGCCCCTTACCCGAAGAACTCATCACCGGCTTGACTACCAATGGCAGGCCAATCTCTTCGACGGCAGCCAGGTACTCCTCGCGGCTGCCGGCAAACCGGTAGGCTGAAGTGGGCAACTCCAACTCTTCCGCAGCCAGGCGGCGGATACCTTCGCGGTTCATCGTCAGATTGACGGCACGCGCGGTCGGAACAACCCTGTACCCTTCTTCTTCAAGCCGCACCAGCTCAGCCGTTGCGATGGCCTCGATTTCAGGAACAATCAGGTGCGGGCGCTCTTTTTCAATGACAGCCCTCAGTGCCGTGCCATCAAGCATATCAACCACATGGCTGCGGTGGGCGACTTGCATGGCCGGTGCATTTTCGTAGCGATCCACGGCAATCACTTCCACACCGTAGCGCTGCAGCTCGATTACCACTTCTTTACCAAGCTCGCCTGAGCCGCAAAAAAGCACGCGCGTTGCACCAGGCTTCAGCGGTGTACCAATCCGGACAGTCTGCTCTGAACCAGTCATTGAATCTGTCTTCCTGTGTATAGATTAGATAGCAACTTTCTTTTCACGCTCAGCCACCTTTCGAAGAACCTCCCGGCGCTCCTCGTCTGTCATCATGGTCCAGCGCAGTATTTCATCCCCGGTTCGCTGACAGCCTATGCAGGTGTCATTCTGGTCCAGCGCACAAATGCTGACACAGGGGGAGCGAACTCTATCGGCAGTTTTCATGCTTAAATCTCGACTTGCTGCAGATCAGCCAGGTAACGCTCGGCATTCTTCACGTAGTGAGCCGCACTGAACTCCAGCATTTTCTTCTGGCTGTCATTCAGCTCACGACGAACCTTGCCCGGGGAACCGATCACCATGGAGCCGTCCGGAATTTCCATTCCTTCCGGGATCAAGGTGTTCGCGCCAATCAGGCAATGCTTGCCGATCTTTGCACCATTGAGCACCACCGCATTAATGCCAATAAGCGAATAATCCCCGATCTGACAGCCATGCAGCATCGCTTTGTGCCCGACGGTCACACCACGCCCAATAGTAAGCGGAATACCCGGATCGGTATGCAGAACCGAACCGTCCTGAATGTTTGATTCCGGGCCTATGGTGATCAACTCATTGTCGCCACGAATCACCACATTGAACCAGATACTGGATTTCTCCATCAGCTTGACGCTGCCAATCACGGTGGCGTTGTGGGCGACAAACTGGCCATCGCCGTCTTTTTCGGGCTTTCGCTGACCCAGGCTATAAAACATAGAACTCCTCCGTCGCCCTACCGGGGCGGCTCAAGAATATCGATGCCGGCATCGTACACAGCATTCAGAAAATCGACCAGAACCACGGCCGACAAACCCCATATCTGATAACGCTCCCAGCGATAGCATGGCACGTAAAGGGTATTGTGCTGGAAGCTGAGGGTATCCGTTCGTTCCCGCTTGTCCTCGAGGAAAAAAGAAACCGGAACACGGAAGATACTTTCAATTTCCGCCGGATTTGCCTGTAACGGGTGATCAACCGGCACCAGGCCCACGTATGGAGTTACGACAATCCGGTGCAAAGACATCACCTGGCTGAGCGGCGAAATGAGCCGAACCTGGTCCGGCGGCAGGCCGATCTCTTCATGGGTCTCCCTCAACGCGGTTTCCGCCAGGGAAGCATCTTCGGGATCCCGCTTGCCCCCCGGGAAAGCAACCTGCCCGCGGTGGGTTTTCATATGCTCGGACCGGAGCGTGAAAATGATCTCGGGGTTGCGGTGATCATCGGTGACCGGAACGAGCACGCCAGCTTCGGGGTAATCCAGGGCCAGTTGCCTGGGGGCGTATTTGGACAACCGTTCGGTTAGCAGGTCTTCCACTCTTTACTCCGGTTACTTGCCAATATTGAGTGAGACACAGGCAGTCCGGATCGTTAAACTGACTACCAACGGACACTCAGTATACGGGGAAAACAATGAAGTATTGCAGCACATGCGGCCAGCCGGTTGAACAACGTATTCCAGAGGGAGATAACCGGCATCGCTATGTTTGCGTCAGCTGCGAGACTATACATTACCAGAACCCGCGCATTGTTGCCGGCACGGTTCCGGTGTGGGAAGGCCAGATTCTGTTATGCAAGCGCGCGATCGAACCCCGCTATGGCTACTGGACCCTGCCTGCAGGGTTTATGGAAAACGCCGAGACCACCATGGAAGCAGCCGCCCGGGAAACCCGGGAAGAAGCCCTGGCGGAAGTTACCATCCATGGCCTGTACTCGATTATTGATGTTCCCCACATCAACCAGGTGCACATGTTTTATCGCGCCACCCTTACAGACGGGCAATTCGGCGCCGGGCAAGAGTCCCTGGAATCAAAGCTGTTCACTCCCGACGATATCCCCTGGGACGAAATTTCCTTTCCTACCGTACGAAAAACCCTTGAGCTGTTCCTCAGTGATATGAAGAGCGACAGCTATGGCGTGCACATTAAAGACATTCGCCACCCGATGGCGAAGAAGGACTGATCAGAAGTCTTCCAGCCGGAAAACCTCGTACGCAGGCTCCTCATAGGGGTGAGCCTGCTTCAGCGCCGCAACCGCCTTGCCGATCACCGCATCATCGCAAACCAGCTCGACCTTGTACTCCGATACGGTCTCCAGCTCGCCCTGACTCCCCAAAAAAGGATCACTTCCTTCCAACGGACGAAACTGGCCCTGCCCTTTGCATTGCCAGGCACACTGATCGTAATCACCGATCTTCCCCGCACCGGCATCGAACAAAGCCAGCTTGGTTGGCCCCAGATGACTCTCCGGCACGAAGTAACACAACTTGTACATAGCCCGCTCCAGATTGATCAAGTTTCGCTCAGCATTAGGGTTTCCAAACTTACCCACAGTTTCTGTGGATAACTCTGGGGATAGTTTCTGGGAATCCGTCCCTGAGCCCCATTGTTACTGACCTTTCCTTAAACTGGCGACAAAATCGCCCATTTAATTTAATCGTTATCTTTCAATAACTTATATTTGTCGAACAAAAATCAGGCGTAAATCTCTGACTCTGTTCACAGATCACACAACCCACCCGCAAAAATGTGCATAAAGTTCGCGAGTCAAGACCTTGACTGACAAGTTTTCGGACTTTTTTACACAAAAAAACCGGCCTGAAGGGTGCTTCCAACAGAAGCTCTTCAGGCCGGCTTTGTCAAGACGGACTCAGGGGTTGATCAAGCCAACCAGCGTCTCGCATTTCTGAACATACGCATCCAGGGGCCGTCTTCCTGCCAGCCATCCGGGCGCCAGGAGTGCTGAACCGCACGGAATACCCGCTCGGGATGCGGCATCATGATGGTCACCCGGCCATCACGGGTGGTAACACCGGTGATGCCCGCCTCGGAACCGTTCGGATTGTAGGGGTAACGAGTCGTCGCCTCGCCCCGGTTGTCCACGTAACGCATGGCTACCAGCTCATTTTCGATGAGCGCCTGGGCGTTATGAGCGGCGGCAAATTCAATCCGACCTTCACCGTGGGCCACGGCGATCGGCATCCGGGAACCGGCCATGCCGTCCAGGAATGCAGACGGAGACTGTGCTACTTCCACCATCACCAGGCGAGCTTCAAACTGCTCAGACTGGTTACGAACAAAGCGCGGCCAGCCTTCGCTACCCGGAATCAGCTCGTGCAGGTTCGACAGCATCTGGCAACCGTTGCACACGCCCAATGCCAGTGTGTCCTGGCGATTGAAGAACGCGGCAAACTGATCCCGAACGCGGTCATTGAACAGGATGGACTTGGCCCAACCTTCACCGGCACCCAGAACATCACCGTAGGAGAACCCGCCACACGCCACCAGGCTCTGGAAATCATCCAGGGTGATGCGGCCAGAGAGCAGGTCGCTCATGTGCACGTCTGTTGATTCAAAACCGGCACGGTCGAAGGCTGCTGCCATTTCAACCTGGCCATTTACGCCCTGCTCACGCAGGACAGCCACTTTCGGCCGGGCGCCGGTGTTGATGAACGGTGCAGCAACATCTTCGTTAATGTCGAAGGTCAGCTCGGCGTTCAGGCCGGGGTCTCCAGCGTCCAGCAGGTTATCAAACTCATCCTGGGCACAGTCCGCATTATCGCGCAGCGACTGAATGCGATAGCTGGTTTCCGCCCACAGGCGCTGAAGCTCTGTGCGGGACTCATCCACCACACTGTCGCCGGCAAAGTTCAGGCGCACGCGGTCTTTATCGTTCAGGGTACCCACCACACTGGTGTGGTCGCCCAGACCAGCCGACGAGAACTGCTGCAGGACAAACTCGGTGTCGTCACGACGCACCTGAATGACTGCACCCAGTTCTTCGTTAAACAGCTCGCGGGCAAATTGCGAGCTGTCTTCCGCCAGGCCGTCCAGCTTGATATCCACACCGGTGCGGCCGGCAAATGCCATTTCTGCCAGTGTGACAAACAAACCGCCGTCAGAACGATCGTGATACGCCAGCAACTTGCCGTCGCCATTCAGGCCCTGGATCACCGCGAAGAAGGCCTTGATGTCTTCCGGGTCGTCCAGGTCTGGCGCTACGGCACCAACCTGGCGATAAACCTGCGCCAGTGCAGAGCCACCCAGGCGGTTCTGGCCGGCAGCCAGGTCAACCAGGATCAGGTCGGTTTCACCGGCATCTGTTCTTAGCTGGGGCGTCAGTGTGCGGGCTACATCGGTAACCGGCGCAAAGCCGCTGACAATCAGAGACAGCGGCGCAGTCACGCTCTTCTGCTCACCGTTGTCTTCTTCCCAGGTGGTTTTCATAGACATGGAGTCCTTGCCCACCGGGATGGTAATGCCCAGCTCCGGGCACAGCTCCATACCGACTGCGCGCACGGTCTCGTAGAGATTCTCGTCTTCACCCGGGTGACCGGCTGCGGCCATCCAGTTCGCAGACAGGCGAATATTCGAAAGCTTTTCGATAGGCGCCGCGGCCAGGTTAGTAATTACCTCGCCCACCGCCATACGGCCGGAAGCCGGCGCATCAATAACTGCAACCGGTGTGCGTTCGCCCATAGCCATGGCTTCGCCGGTACGCACATCAAAGGAGGCAGCGGTCACCGCCACATCACTCACCGGCACCTGCCAGGGGCCAACCATCTGGTCACGGGCCACAAGGCCGGTAATTGTGCGGTCACCAATGGTGATCAGGAAACTCTTGGAACCCACAGACGGCAAACGCAGGATACGGCGAATGGCATCATGGATATCGATCTTGGTGGAATCGAACACCGGCTTGGTGAACGAAGAGCGGGTAATGCTGCGGTGCATTCTCGGCGGCTTGCCGAACAGCACTTCCATCGGCAGGTCCACCGGCTTGTCGTTAAAGTACGAATCGCCCAGTTCCAGGTGGTGTGCTTCGGTGGCTTCACCGATCACCGCATAGGGGCAACGCTCGCGACGGCACAGGGAATCGAACAGGTCGAGATTCTCCGGTGCCACGGCCATTACGTAGCGTTCCTGGGATTCGTTACACCAGATTTCCAGGGGCGACATTCCGGGTTCGTCGCTCGGGATATCCCGCAATTCGAACTTGCCGCCACGGCCGCCGTCTTTCACCAGTTCCGGCATGGCGTTGGACAAACCACCCGCACCTACGTCGTGAATAAAGCAGATCGGGTTGTCATCGCCCATTTGCCAGCAGCGGTCGATCACTTCCTGGCAGCGGCGTTCCATTTCCGGGTTGTCCCGCTGAACCGAGGCAAAGTCCAGGTTCTCGTTACTGGAGCCAGAGTCCATGGAAGACGCCGCGCCACCACCCAGGCCGATCAGCATAGAGGGGCCACCCAGCACAATCAGCTTGGCGCCAACCGGGATATTACCCTTCTCCACATGATCTTCCCGGATGTTACCCAGACCACCGGCAATCATGATGGGCTTGTGGTAACCGCGCACTTCCTCACCGGCGGCGCCGGGCACCTTCTCCTCGAAGGTACGGAAGTAGCCGGCCAGGTTCGGACGGCCGAATTCGTTGTTGAACGCAGCGCCGCCAATCGGGCCTTCAATCATGATATCCAGCGGTGAGGCAATGCGATCCGGCTTACCGTAGCCGATCTCCCAGGGCTGCTCATCGCCGGGAATATTCAGGTTGGAAACCGTGAAGCCCGACAGGCCGGCCTTGGGCTTGGAACCCCGACCGGTCGCGCCCTCATCACGGATTTCACCACCGGAGCCGGTAGCGGCACCGGCAAACGGCGAGATAGCCGTGGGATGGTTGTGGGTTTCCACCTTCATCAGAATGTGTACCGGCTCCTTGTTGTAGCCGTACACACCGGTTTCCGGATCCGGGAAGAAGCGCCCGGCCACACTGCCTTCGATAACCGACGCGTTATCTTTATAGGCCGACAACACGCCTTCGCTGTTCATCTCGAAGGTGTTGCGGATCATGGCAAACAGGGATTTCTCCTGGCCTTGCCCGTCGATATCCCAGGACGCATTGAAAATCTTGTGGCGGCAGTGCTCCGAGTTGGCCTGCGCGAACATCATAAGTTCCACGTCGGTCGGATCACGCTCAAGGCCGGTGAACGACTTCACCAGGTAGTCAATCTCGTCTTCCGCCAGCGCCAGGCCCAGCCGGGCGTTGGCTTCAACCAGGGCATCACGGCCGCCGGACAACACCGGTACACGGCCCAGCGGGCGCGGTTCGTCGTGGCTGAACAGCAGCACGGCACCGCCGGTTTCGTGGAAGACGGTCTGGGTCATGCGGTCGTGCAGCAGGGCGGCAATCTTTTCCCGCTGCTCCAGGCCCAGCTTACGGCTGGACTGCACATAATAGGCAATACCACGCTCGATCCGGCGAATCTGGCGCAAGCCGCAGTTGCGGGCAATGTCCGTGGCCTTGCTGGACCAGGGCGACAGGGTGCCCGGCCGGGGCACCACAAGGAACAGAACCCCTTCAGGTTCTTCAACCTGTACACTGGGGCCGTATGTCAGCAGCCTGTCCAGAATCGCGTGTTCCGCGTCGGAGAGGTCATCATCGAGATCCACAAAGTGCATGAACTCGGCATACACATGGGCTACATCCGGAACAATATCCTGGATCCTGGAGTGCAGCTTGCGGGAACGGAAAGGCGAGAGCGCGGGAGCGCCGCGAAGTTCAAGCATGATATCAACCTGTATCGCGCGAAATCGGGAGACGTCTGAAAGGCGGCCATGATACTCGAAACGGGCGGCGGGATACAGCATCAGGTAGCCGGCCGGAAAAGCGTACAATTGACATTGTTTTGCACATGGATTGAACAGATCAATTGACCACCTTCCGGCAAGGAGGGATCATTCACCTGACTGCATGGAACGTCGAATGATGCGGAGCGCAGGGATTTGTCACGATTGATCAGCACCTTTAAAACCAGCCACAGGCCTGTGGCCATGATTCTGCTGGCTGCACTGGCGGTCAGCGGCTGCTCCCGGCCGACTGCCCTTCAGGAAGTTCGCAACGAAGGTGCCCTGCACGTTATTACCCGTATAGCTCCTTCTATTTATTACCAGGAACGGGAAACCACGACCGGGTACGACTACGAACTGGTCAACGACTTTGCCCGGGAACTGGGCGTAGAGCTGAGAGTCCGTGTTGCTGAAGACAACTCCGAAATCCTCTCGGTTCTTTCCCGAAACTACGCCCACATCGGTATGGCCGGGCTCGCCAGGCTGCCGGAGTTCGAAGGCAAGTTCCACACCGTGCCCACCGGCACCAGTGTTCAGTCCGTAGTGGTCTACCACCGGGATGCAGACAGGCCAGAAACCCTCGACGACCTGCAGGGCGATACTGTCCACATGCTGGCTGACAGCAACCACGAACATCTGCTTGAAGCACAGGAAGGCGAACCAGCGCCGGTTATTGCCGTTCACGCTGAAATCGATGCCGCTGGCCTTCTGGCCCGGGTGGAAACCGGGGAATTCGCCTACGCGGTGGTTTCATCGAACGAGCTCGACCTGAACCACGTCTTCTTCCCCGATGTCTACGAAGGTTTCGCCCTGAACGAGCCGGAAGAGCTGGTTTGGCTGTTCCCGGCGGAACAGGACGATTCGCTGGCCAATGCCGCCGCCAGCTTCATGGAAGCCCAGCGTGATAGCGGCCAGATGGAGCAGCTGGCCGAGCGTTTTTATGGCCACCTGGACCGGCTCAATTTTGTGGGTGCCCAAACCTTCATGGCCCACGTGGACAACCGGCTGCCCACCTACCAGACCACCTTCGAAAGCTACGCCCGGGAAACCGGCCTGGACTGGCGCCTGCTTGCAGCCATCGGCTATCAGGAATCCCACTGGCGCGCCAATGCGGTCTCCCCCACCGGCGTGCGCGGGCTGATGATGCTTACCCGAACCACTGCCAACTATATCGGCGTGAGTAACCGCCTGGACCCGGAGCAAAGTATTAAAGGTGGCGCCCTGTATTTCCTCCGGGTGCTCGAGAAAATTCCCGACCGGATTCCGGAACCGGACCGCACCTGGTTTGCCCTCGCCTCCTATAACGTGGGCTATGGCCACCTTGAAGATGCCCGACGGTTAACGGAATCGGCAGGTAAAAACCCGGATCGCTGGATGGATGTGAAGGAATTCCTGCCGTTGCTGGCCCAGAAGGAGTGGTACACCAAAACCCGCTTCGGTTATGCCCGTGGGCACGAGCCGGTGGCCTACGTACAGAACATCCGTCGCTACTACGATGTGCTGGTAAGGGTCACGGAACCGGAGCTGCCAGAACCGTCTGAAACCGATGTAGACCTGGCCGCCCTCAATGCCAGAGATGAAAGCGCCGAAGATGGAACCAATGGTTCCAACAACGCGGACAATACAGAATCGGGCTCACCCAGCCTGCGAGCCGCACTGCCACCTGAGCTGGGGCTGATCCCGCCCACACTGTAATCCGGCCAACCGGGTTACTCGTCTTCGGGAGCCCGCGCTTCCAGTGCCCGCTCAACCTGTGAATGGGAAAAGCCCCTCCCGGCCAGAAACCGTGCCTGTCGCAACTTTTCTTTCAGGTCATCATCCAGCCTTGCCAGCCCGAACCGCCTTTCCCTCAGGCGCACTGCCGATGCCAGCCATTGCTCTTCGGTGGTTTCACTGAGGCACCCGGGGCTGAAATTCACCCCACGCTGCTGCAAGTCCGCCAGGATTCTCAGGGGCCCGTAGCCCGCATCCATCCGTTGCCGGGCAAACACATCGGCAAAACGGTGATCATCCAGCCATCCTTCATCCTCGAATTCATCGAGGACTGTGTTGATCAGTGCCGGCTCAATCTTCCGTTGGCGAAGTTTCAGCGCCAGCTCGTGGCGACTGTGTTCACGCCGAGCCAGCAGGCGCAGCGCCACCGAGCGGGCCTTGTAATCCTGGTCTTCGGGATTTTCATCTCTTTTTGCCATACAGCCCCTTTCCGCGATGGCTTGCAAAACGCTAGACTACCGGCCGATTTCACACACCGCCCGGCACACCCGACCGTGCTTGTGGCCGGTGGCAGCACACTTTGCCGCCACCGCAGACTGGTTTCAATCCCGAAGGATACCTTTATATGGCTGCATTCATTCAGAGACTGTTCAAATCCCACAAGGCAACCCCGGCAAGCGCTCCGAAAAACAGCACGCCAAAAGCGGCCGAGGCCAGCCAGCAGGAAGCCCAAAACGAACGACAGCTTCTGCGGGAATCCCAGGAAAACCAGCTCAGAAACAATCCGCCACAGCCCGAACTCGCCCAGCTTGCCATTGACGGCGTAACCGCTGCCATTCGCCTGGAAGCCGCCAACGGCCTTCAGCAGGAAGAGCTCCTGCAGCAGGTGCTCAAGCAGGCCAAGGGCCGGGACAAGGGTGTCTACCAGGCAATCAAGCAAAGCCTGCAAACCGTGAAAGACCAGCAGGCCGCCGAAACCGCCGTACAACAGCGTATCGAAGCCCTGATCACCCAGGTACAGGACCAGGCCCGCAGTGAAGACACCAAGCTTTACGAAGCCCGGCTCGACGCAGCACAGGAAAGCTGGCGCAGCGTTGAAGCCAGCGCCAGTGCCGAACAGGCCGGGCAATTCCTGGCTGCCGTGCACGACTGCCGGGAGCGGCTGAAACAGTTTAAACAGGTACAGGAAGACGAAAAGCGCCACCAGGAGCAGGCCCGCCAGAGAACCGAGACCCTGGAACTGCTCCAGCAGACCCTGACAGACCTGCAAACTGCCTCCGCAGAAGACCTGCCTTCGGCCTCGGCCCTGGACGCCCTGCAGAAAACCCAGGAAAACCGCTGGCTGGAGGCCACCCGTGACACCCAGGTAAGCAAGCAGGAGCAGAAAGAATACGAGCAGCAGATACTGGGCTTGCGCAACTACCTGAGTGCCGTGCGCCGCCTGGAAACCATGAAAGACAGCATTGCCAGCCTGGGTGAAGCGGCCGGATCAGACGAGGCAACCGACGAGCAACGTGATGCTGCAAGGCAACTGCTCAAGGAACTGGAGTGGCCGGCAGAATTCCCCCAGCCCGCCAGGCTGGAACCTGTACGCAAGCTGGCCGGCAAACCCAGAGCCGCGAAACCGGCAGATGCCAACCAGGAACAGCAAAGCGCGGTTATGTCAGCTCTGAAGGCCACCCTTCCGGACCTGGAAGCTGCCCTGGAAGCCAGGCAGTTCAAGGAATCAAAGCAACTTCTGAAAACCGCCCAGAACCAGTTCCAGCAACTGGATGGCCGAAACCGTCGTGGCTTCCAGGCCCGCATGCAACTGCTTGCCGGCCAGTTCCGGGAGCTCAGCGACTGGCAGGGCTTTGCCACCGAACCCAAGCAGGTATCCCTGTGCGAGCAAATGGAATACCTGGCAGAACAACCCATCGAGCCGGAAGCCAAGGCGGAGCGCATCAAGGAGCTGCAGAGCGAGTGGCGTGAACTGGGCGGTTCGTCTGACCGGGCCCTATGGAGCCGGTTCAAGGCCGCGTCTGACAAGGCCTACGAACCCTGCAAAGCCTACTTCGAGGCAAAATCGGACCTTAAACAGGCCAACCTGCAGAAGCGCCAGGCCATCTGCGACCAGTTGGCTACTTTCCTGGACAACGCAGACTGGACAGCCATCGACTGGAAAGGCGCCGAGCGCATTCACCAGACTGCCCGGCAGGAGTGGAAATCGGCCTGGCCCGTGGACTTCCGCGACAACCGGCAAATCCAGAAGCGTTTTGACGACTTGCTGAAGCAGCTTGAGCGCCCGCTGGACGAAGAGCGCAAAAAGAACGAAACCCTCAAACAAGGCATCATCGAAAAAGCCGAGGCGCTGATCAGCCACGAGCCCCTGCAGGAAGCCATGGAGCAAGCCAAGGCCCTGCAGAACGACTGGAAAGCCATCGGCATCACCCGGCACCGGGAAGACCGCAAACTCTGGCAGGCGTTCCGCACAGCCTGTGACCAGATCTTTGCCCGCCGCGATGCCCAGCGCTCCGCACAGCAGGAGGCAACCGAACAGGCAGACCAGGCGGCACTCGAAACCGTTGCCCAGCTGCGGGAACTTGGCACTGACTCCGATGACCAGTCCATCGCCGGCGCCATCGAACAATTGAACGGCCTGGCCGGTAATCCGTTGTCCAAGCCGGTTCGGGAACAGGTTCAGGAGCTGAAAAAGCGCCTGGCCCAGACCGCCCGCACCCGTAAGTTGAAACAGAAAATCAACGACTGGCAAAGCCTGGTTGCGGGCCGGGTAGACAACTCCCTGGATCCGCAAACCGTGCCTGAGAGCTGGGCCCGCCTGGCACAGAACCAGCGAGCAGTGTCTGGCCGGGACCTGGCCATTCGTGCGGAGATCCTCGCCGGCGCCGATACCCCGGAACAGGACCAGCCTCGCAGGATGGAAATCCAGGTGCAGCGCCTGTCCGAAGGTATGGGCAACACAGAAACAGAAGCGCCGGCACAGGAGCTGGAAAAACTGATTGCCCTGTGGTGCCTGCACCCGGAGGTAGAGGACGTATCCGCCAGCAACGCCGACCGCCTGAATCGCGCACTGGAGGTTATGCTCGGCAGCGAATAAAAGGTCGACTCGCTTCCCTGATCCGAAATCCCTGCTCCGGCGGGGATTTTTCGTTTCCGGGCTGAGCAATTTCGCCAATGGGATTGGCAGCGGCTGTCATTACCGGGTACTACACTGAACCGCTATGGTTATCACTCTTTGAAAACAAGCCCGGATAACAATCAGAGGAACAGCTATGACCACCGAGGCGTACATATTCGATGCCGTTCGCACCCCCCGCGGACGCGGCAAGAAAGACGGTTCACTGCACAGCGTAAAACCCATCAGCCTGCTCACCACCGTGCTCAGGGCTCTGCAGGAACGTAACCAGCTGGATACCGCCCAGGTGGACGACATTGTGATGGGTTGCGTCACCGCCGTAGGCGACCAGGGCGCAGACATTGCCAAAACAGCCGCACTCGCCGCCGACTGGGACGAGAAAGTGGCCGGCGTTACCCTGAACCGTTTCTGCGCCTCCGGCCTGGAAGCCGTGAACCTGGCCGCCATGAAAGTGCGCTCCGGGTGGGAAGACATGGTGGTTGCCGGTGGTGTAGAGGCGATGTCGCGCGTACCCATGGGTTCCGATGGAGGCGCCTGGGCGACAGACCCGGAAACCAACCTGCATACAGGTTTCATGCCTCAAGGTATCGGCGCCGACCTGATCGCCACTCTGGAAGGCTTCACTCGTGAAGATGTCGATGGCTTTGCCGTAAAGTCCCAGCAAAAAGCCGCCAACGCCTGGGAAAAGGGTTATTTCGCCAAATCAATCGTTCCGGTTACTGATCAGAACGGCGTTGTCATACTGGATCGCGACGAGCATGTGCGCGGCAACACCACCGTGGAATCCCTGGCCAGCCTGAAACCCTCGTTCCAGATGATGGGTGAGATGGGCTTCGATGGCGTGGCCCGGGAAAAGTATCACTACGTAGAAAAGATCAACCACGTGCACCACGCCGGCAACTCCTCCGGCATTGTCGACGGTGCCACCGCCGTGCTGATTGGCAGTGAAGCCAAGGGCAAGGAACTGGGTCTGAAGCCCCGTGCCCGCATTGTCGCCACCGCGGTCACCAGCACAGACCCCACCATCATGCTCACCGGCCCGGCCCCCGCCGCCCGCAAGGCGCTGGAGAAAGCGGGCATGACCGTGGGCCAGATCGACCTGTTTGAAGTGAACGAAGCCTTTGCCTCAGTGGTGATGCGCTTCCAGAAAGAACTGTCCGTTCCGGACGAGAAAGTGAACGTGAACGGCGGCGCCATCGCCATGGGCCACCCGCTGGGTGCTACCGGTGCCATCATCTTGGGCACCCTGCTGGATGAACTGGAACGCCGTGAACTGCGCTACGGCCTGGCCACCCTGTGTGTGGGCGGCGGCATGGGCATTGCCACCATCATCGAGCGCGTCTGAACGCCACTTTCAAATAAAAGGAACCGACCATGAGTGCCATCCAATACGACCTGGGTTCAGACCAGATTCTGACCCTGACCATCGACATGCCGGGCCAGTCCGCTAACACCATGAACGGCGAGTTTCGCACCGCCCTGACCGACACCGTCAACAAGGTCAAAGGTGACCTGGACAACATCAAAGGCATCATTATCGCCTCCGCCAAGAAAACCTTCTTCGCCGGCGGCGACCTGAACGAACTGTACAAAGTCACCCGCGAGCAGGCCAAAGACTTCGAGGCCATGATCAACTGTCTGAAAGCCGATATGCGGGCGCTGGAAACCTGTAGCAAACCCGTGGTGGCCGCCATTAACGGCACCGCCCTCGGCGGCGGACTGGAACTGGCGCTGGCGTGTCATTACCGCATCGCCATTGATGACGACCGCACCCAGCTGGGCCTGCCGGAAGTGACCCTGGGCCTGCTGCCCGGCGGTGGCGGCACCCAGCGCCTGCCCCGGATGATTGGCCTGGAAGCGGCTTTCCCGTTCCTGATGGAAGGCAAAAAGGTGAATCCGAAAGCGGCCCTGAAAGCCGGCATCATGAATGAATTGGCCAGCTCACCGGAAGACATGATCGCCAAGGCCCGGGCCTTTATCGAAGCCAACCCCAAGTGCCAGCAACCCTGGGACCAGAAAGGCTTCAAATTCCCCGGCGGCACCCCACATCATCCAGCCATGGCACAGAAACTGGCCATCGCACCGGCCATGCTGCGGCAAAAAACCAAGGGCTGTTACCCTGCCCCTGAGCGGATTCTGGCAGCAGCCGTGGAAGGCGCTCAGGTGGACTTCGACAACGGCAGCCTGATTGAAACCCGATACTTTGCCGAGCTGGCCACTGGCCAGGTTGCCAAGAACATGACCGGCACCTTCTGGTTCCAGCTGAACGCCATCAAGGCCGGCGGCAGTCGCCCGGATGGTGTGGAAAAAGAAACTTTCAAGAAAGTGGGCGTACTGGGTGCAGGCATGATGGGTGCCGGGATTGCCTACTCCACTGCCAGCCGCGGCATTGAGGTGGTGCTGAAGGATGTCTCGGTTGAAAACGCCGAGAAAGGCAAACGCTACTCCGAGAACCTGCTGACGAAGAAAGTCAGCCGCGGCCGGATGACCGACGCCCAGAAAGATGAAGTAATGGCCCGCATCACGGCCACAGCCTCCGCAGAGGATCTGGAGGGTTGCGACCTGATCATCGAAGCCGTGTTTGAAGACAGCGACCTGAAAGCCAGGGTTACCCAGGAATCGGAACCGAAAATGGCGGCCAACGGTATCTTTGCCTCCAACACCTCCACCATCCCCATTACCCAACTGGCGCAGGCCTCGGCCAA
The DNA here is from genome assembly GCF_056859535.1 of Marinobacter sp. L-46. Classification (NCBI taxonomy): domain Bacteria; kingdom Pseudomonadati; phylum Pseudomonadota; class Gammaproteobacteria; order Pseudomonadales; family Marinobacteraceae; genus Marinobacter; species Marinobacter sp. L-46. The sequence continues at coordinate 38,867 of NZ_JBSXOP010000051.1, read as the reverse complement.
GCCGGACAACTTCATCGGCCTGCACTTCTTCTCCCCGGTGGACAAGATGCAACTGGTGGAAATCATCGTGGGCGAGAAAACTTCCGATGACACCCTGGCCCGGGCGTTCGACTACGTGCAGCAGATCGGCAAGATCCCCATTGTGGTGAACGACAGCCGCGGCTTCTTCACCTCCCGGGTGTTCGGCACCTTCGTGAACGAAGGCATCAGCATGCTGGCCGAGGGCATTCACCCCTCCAGTATCGAGAACGCAGGTTTGTTAGCCGGCATGCCGGTGGGGCCACTGGCGATTTCTGATGAAGTCAGCATGACCCTGATGCAGCACATCCGCGCCCAGAGCCGGAAAGACACCGAAGCCGCCGGCGGCACCTGGCAGCCACATCCGGCCGAAGCCGTCATTGATGCGATGGTGGATACCCACAACCGCAAAGGCAAAGCCGCCGGCGCCGGTTTCTACGAGTACCCGGAGAAGGGCAAAAAATACCTTTGGCCGGAGCTGGACAACTTGTTCGTAGACCAGGCCAAGGCCCGCAGCGTGCAGCTTCAGGACCTGAAAGACCGCATCCTGTTCATCCAGGCTATCGAGACCATTCGCTGCCTGGAAGAAGGCGTATTGAGAACCGTGGAAGATGCCAACATCGGCAGCATCTTCGGCATTGGCTACGCGCCCTGGACCGGCGGTGCCATCCAGTTCGTCAATCAGTACGGCGTTCGGGCCTTTGCCGAACGGACACAGCAACTGGCTGACCAGTACGGCGAGCGCTTCGCACCACCTGCGCTGCTGATGAGCAAAGCAGAGAACAACGAAACCTTCGCCTGACCCTCCTGGCCGGAGGGGACCTCCCTCCGGCCACTTTACTTCCCGCAACCTGCCCCAATCTACTACCCCGGGGCGCAACGTATATGGACATATTGTCACGAAGCTATACCCAAGGCCTATGGCAACAGGTGTAGCGGTTGCCTACAATAAATTTATCAGTCACGGGTAGAATAGCGGCTTACGCGTTACCAGACACCCAGTATCGCCAGGTATGCATTTATGAGCATTGCGGAAAGAATCAGACAACACAGCCCCCGGCCGGCCACCCTGAAAAAAGCAGGGCTTTGCACAGCACTGGGCCTTGCCCTGCTGGTGCCGGGACTGTCCGGTTTGCAGGCAAAGCTTGATGACTCGGCTATCTACAAGCCGGTCGCGCCCACCATCGACCAGGCCCGGGCCAACATCCTGATTGCCCGCCAGCTTCAGTTCACCCATTTCCGCAACCTGGGTATCAGTGACGAACTCTCTGGCGATGTGTTTGATGCCTACCTGGACTACCTGGACAACCAGCGCGTTTACCTGACCCAGCAGGACATCGACGCACTCTCCAACGTCCGTAACCGCCTGGGCTCGGCCCTGAAAACCGGCCAGCTGAAACCGGGCTTTGATATCTACAACCTGGTGCAGCAGCGGGTTATCCAGCGCCTGCGGTTTGCCCTGTCGCTGATCGACGAGGGCATTGATAACCTGGACTTCGAAGGCAACGACCAAATCCGCGTTGACCGCTCCGAAGCACCCTGGGAAGCCGACAGCGCCGCACTGGACCAGCTCTGGATCAAACGCATCAAAAACGCAGTGCTGGCCCAGCGCCTGAACGGTACTGAAGACGACGTCATCGAAGACAACCTGCGCCGCCGCTACGAAGGCCAGCTGAAGCGCGCCTACCAGGCTCGTAGCGAAGATGCCTTCCAGGCCTACATGAACGCCTTCACCGGCATGTGGGACCCGCACACCTCCTACTTCTCTCCGCGCACCTCGGAGAACTTCAACATCAACATGAGCCTGTCCCTCGAGGGCATTGGCGCGGTGCTGCAGTCCGACAACGAATACACCAAGGTAGTGCGCCTGGTTCCCGGCGGCCCGGCCTCCAAACAAGGCCAGCTGCAACCGGCCGACCGTATTGTGTCGGTAGCACAGGAGGGCGAAAAACCAGTCAACGTGATCGGCTGGCGCCTGGATGAAGTGGTGGACCTGATTCGCGGCCCCCGCAACTCAACCGTCACCCTGGAAGTGATTCCGGCCAACGCCTCGGACGAAAGCGTTACCCGGTCGATCGATATCAGCCGGGACGAAGTCAAGCTGGAAGAACAGAGCGCCAGCAAGGAAGTGATCGAACTGGAACGTAAGGGCCAGGACTATCGCATTGGCGTGATCACCATTCCCACCTTCTATGCCGATTTCCAGGCCATGCAGGCAGGTGATCCCAATTACAAAAGCACCACCCGGGACGTTCGCCGGCTGATCAGCGAACTGAAGGAAGACGGTGTCGATGGCGTGGTGATGGACCTGCGCAACAACGGTGGCGGCGCCCTGCACGAAGCCAACGACCTGGTAGGCCTGTTTATCGACAAAGGCCCGACAGTGCAGATCCGTAACGCCAACAACGATGTTCAGGTGCTGAACGATGAAGACCCCACCGTGGTTTACGACGGCCCGCTGGTGGTGCTGGTTAACCGCATGAGTGCCTCGGCTTCGGAAATCTTTGCCGGCGCCATCCAGGATTATGGTCGCGGCCTGGTTGTAGGCTCCCAAACCTTCGGCAAGGGTACGGTACAGGCGGTTCGGCCCCTGAACCACGGCCAGCTGAAGATTACCCAGTCCAAGTTTTACCGGGTATCCGGCGGCTCTACCCAGCATAAAGGGGTGATTCCGGACATCGAGATTCCGTCACGCATCGACAAAACCCGCATCGGCGAAGATGCCCTGGACCACGCCCTGCCCTGGGACCAGATTGAAGCGGTGCCCCATAACCGTTACTTCGACTTCAGCGGCATTATCGATGAACTGCGGGAGCGACATGAAGACAGGTTTGCGACCAACCCGGAATTCAGCCTGCTGCAGAAAGAAATCGAATTCCTTACCCAGCAGCGGCAGATGGACTACGTAAGCCTGAACCACGCCAAGCGGAAGGAGCAGCACAGCCAGATTGAAAATACCCGGCTGACCATTGCCAACGCCCGCAGGGAATTGCGCGGTGAAGAGCCGTTCGACACCCTGGAAGACCTCGAGCAATGGCAGGACGAGCAGGCCGCAGACCTGGACACCACCGATGACGAACTGGACTTCGTGATCCGTGAAGGCGGCCACATCATGGCTGACCTGCTGGAACTGGACCAGCGCACCGCCTCTATCCTGTCGCCCACACAGTTCGCGGCCAAAGCCGATACCCGGTAACCGCATGGCAGACACCGACCGGGAGCCAGCCAACCAGGATAGCCAGCAGCGCGCCGCCCTGTTCCGGGACATGCTGCTGGATGCCCTGCACGCCATGCGCTCCATGGACGAAGTGGAAAGCCTGGCAGGACGGGATAACAAGGCCAGGAGCCCGGAAGGCATACTGGAGCGGATAGCGGGATTTACCGGTTCTGCCCTTCGCCTGGGTGCCAAGGCCACCGATACCTCCCTGCGGGTGGGCCGCGCGCTGATTAACTCCCAGGATCAGCTGCGGGCCATGCTCACCGCCGGCCAGTCCATGAAAGACATCCGCGAAGTGGCCGGGCTTACGCTTTCGGAAATGAGCGAAGCCCTCAACCTGAAAGACAAGTCGCTGCTGGAAGCCATCGAGAACGGTACGTCTACCCTGTCCTTCGAGCTGATCCTGCGCCTTGCGGCACTGATTGCCCGCAACGACCCGATTCCCTTCATCATGCGCACCACCCGAAACTACAACCCGGAGGTGTGGCAACTGCTGAACGACTGGGGCATCGGGCGCATACCGCTGCAGTTCGAGCGGGAGCGGGAATTTATCAATATTTTCCGGCGCCATGACGATGCCCGCACCCTGTCGGATGAAGGCTTCCGCAAGGTTCTGGAGTTCACCCGCCACAGCTTTGAGATGTCCATGCACTTCGTGGAAGAGCAGGAAAAGCAGGTGGCCGACCTGAAAGCAAACCTCCAGGCCGGCCAGGCCACCGCAGGAAAGTCCGGGGCCGGCAAAGAATCAGGCAAATAGCGCCTGCATGGCCGCCAGGTCCGGATTCCGGACAGCGCCCTTCTCGGTTACGATCGCATCAATCAGGCTGGCCGGGGTAACATCGAACACCGGGTTGAACACCTCCACGCCCGCCGGCGCCAGCGCAATACCCCGAATTTCCCGGACTTCCGTACCTTCCCGCTCTTCAATGGGAATCTGCGCGCCAGACGCCAGGGCCATGTCCACGGTGCTGGACGGCGCCACCACCATAAAGCCCACATTGTGATAACGTGCCAGCACCGCCAGGTTGTAGGTACCGATCTTGTTGGCCACATCTCCATTTGCCGTAATACGGTCTGCCCCCACCACAATCCACTTCACCTTACCGCTGGCCAGGATGGCGGCCGCTGCACCATCTGCATTAAGGGTGACGGGGATTTCATCACGGGTCAGTTCCCAGGCCGTCAGCCGACTGCCTTGCAGCCAGGGGCGGGTTTCATCCGCGTACACCCGTTCCAGCAACCGCTTCTCATGCAAGCGACGGATTACTCCCAGTGCCGTGCCATAACCACCCGTGGCCAGGGCTCCGGTATTGCAGTGTGTCAGCACGGATATGGGTGCCTGTAAGTCCATGACCTCCAGCGCATGGTCCGCCATGGCAAGGTTGGCTGCCAGGTCTTCCTCGTGAATACGTACCGCTTCGGCAGCCAGTTGCTCCGCTGCTTCGGGCAAGGACTGGCACGCCCGGAAGACCCCGCCCATGCGCTCCAGGGCCCAGAACAGGTTTACCGCGGTCGGGCGGGAACGGGCCAGTTCATCCATCGCCCGCTCAATCTCGCCCTGCCAATCGTCAGTACCGGCATGGCGTGCCGCCAGGGCAACTCCGTAGGCGGCACTGATACCAATAGCGGGCGCCCCCCGAACCACCATATCGGTAATACACTGAGCCACGCCGGAAGCGCCCTCCGAGGTAATCCAGTGCTCCTCCCCAGGCAGCAATCGCTGGTCCAGCAGCTCAAGCCGGTCGCCATGCCAGCGCATGGCTACAGTGCCCATGGAACGGGAGGAAGGGGAATTGGCCATAAACAGCTCCGCAGGGGGGTGAAAAAAACGCAGTATAGCTTTTTCCTACCTCGTTTATACCTCCATTGGCCCGGTGGCCGGGGTAGTTCTGTTGCAGCGGGCTGGTTATACTTCCGAGTTGAATTTTCCGGCACGATCAACCGTGCCAATAGCTGACAAGGCAGGTTAATGACGGCAGACACCATTACTGCGGCCGACACCCGGATCAACGCGCGCTGGCTGATACCCATGGAACCCTTTGGCGTGGTTCTGGAACACCAGGCCGTTATCCTTCAGGGCAGCCGTATTGCCGATATCCTGCCCCAGAGCGAAGCAGACCAGAAGTTCCGCACCCGGGAAACCATCAACCTAGACCAGCACGTGGTCTTGCCGGGGCTGATCAACCTGCACGGCCACACCGCGATGTCCCTGTTCCGGGGCATGGCCGACGACCTGCCACTGATGACCTGGCTGAACGACCACATCTGGCCGGCCGAAGGCCGTTTTGTCAGCGAACCCTTTGTTCTGGACGGCACCCGCCTGGCCATGGCCGAAATGCTGCGCACCGGCACCACCACCTTCTCGGATATGTATTTCTTCCCGGAGGTGACTGCCCAGGTGGCCCACGACGTTGGCATGCGCGCACAGATCTGCTTCCCCCTGCTGGACAACCCGACGGTGTGGGGCTCGGGCCCGGAGGATTACCTGCGCAAAGGTGCCGACCTGATTGCCCAGTGGCAGCACGACGACTACATCATGCCCGCCATCGGCCCCCATGCACCCTATACCGTGTCTGACCAACCGCTGACGGCAGCCGTTAAGCTGGCAGAGGAAACCGGTGCGGCCCTGCAAATACACCTGCACGAAACCGCCTTTGAAGTGGACGAAGCCGTCAAAGCCACCGGCAAGCGCCCGGTAGCCCGGATGGCAGAACTGGGCGTACTCGGCCCGAACAGCCAGTATGTGCACATGACCCAGATTGACGATTCCGACCTGGAGCATCTGGCCCGGGCCGGAGGGCACATCGTCCACTGCCCGGAGTCAAACCTGAAGCTGGCCAGCGGCTTTTGCCCGGTTCAGAAGCTGATCGACAGCAACATCAATGTCACGATCGGTACCGACGGTGCTGCCAGCAACAATGACCTCGACCTGTTCGGCGAACTGAAAACCGCGGCCATGGTGGCCAAGGTGGTGGCCGGGGATGCTGCCGCCGTGTCGGCACACACCGCACTCAAGATGGCGACCATTAACGGCGCCCGGGCCCTGGGCCGCGACCACGAACTGGGCTCGCTGGTGCTGGGCAAACTGGCCGACCTGATTGCCGTTGATCTCAGCGACCCGTTCCTGCAGCCCGTGTACGACCCGGCCTCTCACCTGGTGTACAGCAACCATGGCCGGGCAGTAAGCCACAGCTGGATTCACGGCGTACCTCAGGTACAGGACGGCCGTTTGACCCGTATCGATGTGCCAGACCTGATGCTGCGTGTCAGCGACTGGCGCAACAAGATTCTCAGTTAATTATCTCAACCAGGTGCACTCCATGAGCAACCAGAACGTAGACCAGAACGAGATTGCCAAGTTTGAAGCACTGGCCAGCCGCTGGTGGGACCCCAGCAGCGAATTCAAGCCGCTTCACGACATCAATCCCCTGCGCCTGAACTACATCGACGAGCGGGTATCGCTGGCAGGCAAGAAAGTACTGGATGTTGGCTGTGGTGGCGGTCTGCTGTCTGAAGGCATGGCCCTGCGTGGTGCCCACGTAACCGGCATCGACATGGGCAAAGCCCCGCTGAACGTAGCTCGGCTGCACGGCATGGAATCCGGTGTGAAGGTGGACTACCGCCAGACCACCATCGAAGAGCTGGCCCGGGACCCGGAACATGCCGGCCAGTACGACGCCGTCACCTGCCTGGAAATGCTGGAGCACGTTCCGGACCCGGGCTCGGTCATCAAGTCTTGCGCGGCCATGTTGCGCCCGGGCGGGCACCTGTTTGTGTCGACCATCAACCGCAACCCGAAGTCCTTCCTGTTTGCCATTGTGGGCGCGGAATACGTGCTGAACATGCTGCCCAAGGGCACCCACGAGTGGAAGAAGTTCATCCGGCCCTCGGAAATGTCCGACTACCTGCGCCACGCCGGGCTGGACGTGCGCGAGCTTACCGGTATGACCTACAACCCCATCACCAAAAGCTACAAGCTGGGCCGTGATGTCGACGTCAACTACCTGATGCACGCGCGGGATATTCGTGAAGACTGACCAAAAACCCTCTGCGGTACTGTTTGACCTGGACGGCACCCTGATCGACACCGCACCGGATTTCATCCGCTGCCTGAACCAGCTGCGCCAGCTCCATAACCTGGAACCGCTGGCGGCCGAGCAAATCCGCCCTTCGGTGTCCAATGGCGCAAGGGCCATGATCCGGGTCGGTTTCGGGCTGGAGCCAGAGCATGACGGCTACGTGGAAAAGCACACGGCTTTTCTGGACCTATACGAGGCGGGCGTAGCGGTAGAAACCACCCTGTTCGAGGGCATGGACTCACTGCTGGAAAACCTGGAAGCCCGTGGCATTCCCTGGGGCATTGTCACCAACAAGCCGGTACGCTTTGCCGAGCCGCTGGTACTGGCACTGGGGCTGGCCCAACGTTGCGCCACCCTGATCTGCCCGGACCACGTCAGCGAACGCAAACCACACCCGGAGCCGCTGTTCCTGGCCTGCCAGAGAATTGGTGCTGCGCCGGAACAGGCCGTGTATGTTGGCGACCACGAGCGGGATATCGAAGCCGGCCGTAACGCCGGCATGCGCACCATCGCTGTGCGCTACGGTTACATCGAGCAACCCCACACGGTTGATCTGTGGCAAGCCGATATCATTGCCGACACCGTCAGCGACCTGGCAAAGCTGTTACAATAAGCCCCCTTTTTCGTTCAATCCCGGCACTATTCGGGCCGGAAAACGCCTGAACACGGAGACAGGTTATGCAAGATTACCAGGCACCCGCCGATCTTCTGAAAGACCGCATTGTCATGGTAACCGGAGCCGGCAGCGGCATTGGCCGCGCTGCCGCCAAAGCCTACGCCGCCCACGGCGCCACCGTGATTCTGGTGGGCCGCACCGTAGGCCGGCTGGAAGAGGTCTACGACGAAATCGAAGCCGCCGGCCATCCGCAACCGGCCATTGTGCCGATGAACTTCGAAGGCGCGGCGGTCAAGGACTACGAAGAACTGGCCATGACCATCGAGGAAAACTTCGGTCGGCTGGATGGCCTGCTGCATAACGCGGGCATTCTGGGCTCCCGCAGCCCGGTAGAACTGTACGACCCGGAAACCTGGAACAAGGTGATGCACGTTAACGCCTCCGCCCCGTTCCTGCTCAGCCGGGCGATGATTCCGCTGCTGCGCAAATCCGATGATGCCTCGATGATCTTCACCTCCTCCGGTGTCGGCCGCCAGGCGCGGGCCTACTGGGGTGCCTACGCCGTCTCCAAGTTCGCTGTCGAGGGCCTGGCCCAGCTGCTGGCTGACGAGCTGGACGACGAACGCAATAACATTCGGGTGAACAGCCTGAACCCGGGTGCGACCCGCACCGGCATGCGCCTGCTGGCCTACCCGGCGGAAGATCCGAAGAAAAACCCGGAACCGGAAGCACTGATGCCGGTGTACCTGTACCTGATGGGTAAGGACAGCCGGGGTGTAAACGGCCAGCAAATCGACGCGCAGCCGAAAAAATAATGGAATTACTGTTTTACACCACCTCCAATTGCCACCTGTGTGAACTGGCAGAAGCCCTGCTGGTGAACACGCCCATGCCGGAGCCCATCCCGGTAGATGTGGTGGATATTGCCCAGTCTGAAGAGCTGGTGGAACGCTACGGCACCCGCATTCCGGTGCTGCGCCGCAGCGACACCGGTGCGGAACTTGGCTGGCCGTTTACCAGGGACCAGTTACTGACGTTTCTGCAATGAGGATCCGCTGACATGCTGATGATCATTTCCCCCGCCAAGACTCTGGATTACGAGAGCCCACTGGCCACGGAAACCTATACCCAACCGGACTACCTGGATGATGCCTGCGAGCTGATCGACCAGCTCAAGGAACTGGAACCCCATCAGGCGAGCAACCTGATGAGCATCAGCGACAAGCTAGGCCAGCTCAACGCCGAGCGCTTCCGCAGCTGGCACACGCCGTTCACACCGGACAACGCCCGCCAGGCCATCCTGGCCTTCAAGGGCGACGTTTATACCGGGCTGGATGCTGAAAGCTTCAGCGAAGACGACTTCGCCTTTGCCCAGCAGCACCTGCGCATGCTGTCCGGCCTGTATGGACTGCTCAAGCCGCTGGACCTGATGCAGCCCTACCGGCTGGAAATGGGCACGAAGTTCGAGAACAAGCGTGGCAAAGACCTCTACGCCTTCTGGGGAAGCAAACTCACCAAGGCCCTGAACGAGCTGCTCGCAGCAGACGACAAGGTGCTGGTTAACCTGGCCTCCAACGAATACTTCAAGAGCGTTCAGAAGAAAGACATCGACGGCCGCCTGGTGACCCCCCAGTTCAAAGACTGGAAGAACGGCCAGTACAAGATGATCAGCTTCTACGCCAAGAAAGCCCGCGGGCTGATGTGCCGCTATGCCATCCAGAACCGGATTACCCAGGCCGATGACCTGAAAGGATTCAACCTGGAAGGCTACTACTTCAGTGAAGAGCAGTCCGATAACAACAACTGGGTGTTCCTGAGAGACGAGCAGTAACCGGCGTGTTCCAACCTGCAAAGATCAGTTTCAGTTGATATCGGAGTAACCATGAACGAAGCAGTATTTTCCCAGATCGCCATGCTGGTGTTTCTGACCGGCCTGATTGTCTGGATGGGTTTTATCGTTTGGGACCTGGCCAAGAAATCCCAGGCCGGCAAGTTTGGCACCATCGCCCTGTTTACCGTGCTGGGCGCGGGCGTTGTAGGCTTTCTTGTGAAGACCGTGCTGGTCGAGATCATGCACATCTGACCACTCGGCCGTCACTTTACGGCTACCGGCGGTAGCCGTATCATCCCCCTCCTTTTTGTACCAACAGCCTCTAGCAAGGATTTAGCCCCATGTGGTTCCGCAACGCCCGGATTTTCCGTTTTACCAAGCCTTTTGATATCTCCGCCGAAGCACTGGAAGAGAAGCTTCAGGCCGATGCTTTCAAACCGTGCGGCCCACAGGAAACCACCCGTCAGGGCTGGGTTCCACCGCTGGGCAAGCACGGCGATCAACTGGTACACAGCGCCAACGGCTATCACCTGATTGCCCTGCGCAAGGAAGAAAAGATTCTGCCGGGCCCGGTGGTCAAGGAAGCCGTGGAAGAGCGGGCCGAAGCCATTGAAGTGGAACAGGGCCGCAAAGTTCGCAAGAAAGAGAAAGAAGAGATCAAAGAACAGGTCATGCTGGAAATGCTGCCCCAGGCCTTTTCCCGCAACCGCCGCTGCTTTGCCTACCTGGCACCCCAAGACGGTGTGCTGGTGGTGGATGCCGGCTCGGCCAAGCAAGCGGAAGACCTGGCGTCTACCCTGCGCAAAAGCCTGGGTTCCCTGCCGGTTCGCCCGCCGGCAGTGGAACAGGCCCCGGCCTTTACCTTCACCGGCTGGCTGAATGAAAGCATCGACCACCCGGCTACCATTGTGCTGGGCAGCGAGTGCGAGCTGAAAGACCCGTCAGAAGATGGCGGCGTGGTGCGCTGCAAGGGCCTGGACCTGAAAGCCGATGAAATCCGCAATCACCTGGAAACAGGCATGCAGGTAACCAAGCTGGCCCTGACCTGGGACGACAACGTATCGTTCGTGCTGGATGAAGAGCTGGGCATCCGCCGGCTGAAATTCGGCGAAACCCTGCAAGACCAGCTGGATGATGTGGACGCAGACGACGCCCTGGCCAAGTTCGACGCCGCCTTCACCATCATGACCCTGGAATTATCCCGGCTGATTCCGGGACTGCTGGAAGCGCTGGGCGGAGAAGACCGCTCCGCCATCGTCGAAGAGTAACCGGAACGGGGGGCTACAGATGCCCCCCTTTCTTCAGCCGTTCTTTCTGCCAGTCTTTCTCCGGTTCGTTCAGTACCAGCCGCAAGTCCATCACTTCTTCTTCGGGATTGAATTTGATCTCGAACCCCAGGTGCTCCCCCAGTTGCAGCATCGGACGGTTATCCGGCAGTACGTTACCAATCATTTCCATGGTGCCCCGGGCGCGGCAGTATTCGATCATTTTCTGCATCAGCGCCACGCCCAAGCCCTCGCCCTTCATGCGATCGTCTACCATCACGGCAAACTCGCAGCGCAGGTTGTCGGCGTCTGTCCAGGTACGCACGGTGCCCAGGGTTTCCTCACCCTCACCATCCTGCCTCGGGGCGTTGGCGATGAAGACCATTTCCCGGTCGTAGTCGATCTGCACCATCTGGGCCACGTCTTCCCGGGAAAAGTTCTTGCGGTACTGGAAGAAACGGTAGCGGATGGACTCCGGTGACTGGTGTTCGTGGAACTGGCGGTGCGCCGGCTCGTCTTCGGCCAGTACCGGCCGGATAACCACCCGACGGCCGGATTTCGGCAGCACAATCCACTCTTCCAGCTCCTTCGGATAGGGCTGGATTATCGGCTTACCCGGCTTGCCGTCCAGGTTGATGGCAATGTTAACCGCCACCGCACCCTGCTCGTTGAACAGCAGCGGAGAAATTTCCAAACCACGGATCTCGGGAATGTCGATCACGATCTGGGACAGTTTCACCAACGTCTCGGACACCGCCCGGATATCCTCTTCCGGCTTCAGGCTGTGTTCCTTCAGCAACTTGTACATGTAAGTACGGCGCAGCAGCTCACGGGCCAGCACCATGTTCAGGGGCGGCAAGGCAATCTGCCGGTCGGTCATGATGTTTACCTGGGCACCGGCGGCGCCACACACCACCAATGGCCCGAACACATCATCCCGGGTAATGCCCACGCTGAATTCAATTCCGCCCACGTGCTGGTAGGAGTGCTGAACGGCAAAGCCCAGGAAGCCGCTGTCCGGGAAATGCTCCTGGTATTCCTCTTCCAGGAAACGACAGGCATCAATGATGGCCTGCTCGCTGTTGAGCTTCTTTACGGTGCCCTTGTAGCGGCGCTGGGTGGGGCTGAGATCTAGGAACGGATGACACACCTGCTCGTGGATCACGGTTACGTCGATCGGGCGGCGCTCGATGGAGAAAATCTCCAGCACTTCTTCCATATCGTCACAGTACATGGTGTCGATGGTATGCACGCCGTAATCACGGATAACCCGCCGGGCTTCCCGGCTTGAAAGATGCTTGCGGCCGTCACGTAGGGCCTTGGCAACCAGGCCGCGGGTATTGGCCCGGTCAGCAAAGTGGTCGGTGAAAGATTCCGGCGTTTCTGTCAGCAGCCGCTGTACCCGCTGGTGACGCACGTGCTGCATGAACGCCATCACGGCCTTTTCCGGGTTGAAGAACGAAGGGATACCGGCCCGGTAGAACTCCTCCCGGGAATCCATCACCGTGCTCTGGCCCAGCCAACAGGTGAAAATGTTCAGGCGCGTGCCCTTGGAGGCCTGCACCACGGCATCGGCAATCTGCAGGCTGTCCTGCACCAGGGTTGGCGCGTACATCACCAGCACGTTGGCGACATTCGGGTCCTTCGCCAGGATCTTGATAGCCTGGGCATACAGCTCCGGCGAGGCATCGTAGTTCAGGTCGATGGGGTTCTTGCGCGTCCAGTACGGCGGCAACAATTCCGCCAGGGCATCAATCCTGCCCGGAGACAGTTCCGCCAGCTCCCCACCCAGGTCCGCCAGCCGGTCTACCGCCAGCACACCTGGCCCTACCCCGTTCCCCATAATCGCCAGGGATTCGCGGCGCAGGGGGCGCATGCGCGTCAGGGTTTCCAGGGCGTCGAACATCTGGCCCAGGCCATCCACCCGCAGCACACCGGCCCGCTGCAGCATGGCATCGTAGATCGGGTCTGTCCGGCGAATCCCCGCCGGCAGTTGGTGGGAGAACCACTCGGATTCCGGCACCCGGCCGGATTTAACCGCAATTACCGGCTTGGTTCGGGAGGCTACCCGTACCGCCGACATGAAACGGCTGGGGTTTGGAATGCTTTCAATGTGCAGCAGGATGGCGCGGGTCTGGGTATCCTGGGCCAGGTAATCGATCAGGTCGTCATGGTCGATGTCCATGCCGTCGCCGAGGGTCAGGAAGTAGGAAAACCCCACACCCCGGGCAAACGCCCAGTCCAGTACCGAGCTGGCAATGGTGCCGGATTGCCCCACAAAGGCCACCCGGCCGGGAATCGCACCCATGTGGGCGTAGGTGGCGTTCAGGTGCCGGGCCGGCACCATCAGCCCGATGGTGTTGGGGCCGAGTACCCGGATACCGGTTTCACGGGCGGCATCCCGCACCGAGTACATCAGCGGCTGTCCCGTCTTACTGTGGGTACGGGACATACCGCCGGTCATCACAATAGCCGTGCGCACACCCCGCTCGCCCAGCTTGCGCACCATTTTCGGCACGGTGTTGGGCGGCGTACAGATAATGGCGAGATCCGGCGTGAAGTCCAGCTTCGATACCTTCTCGACACAGGGCACCCCGTGCACGTTCTCGTATTCACTCTGGTTGACCACCACCAGCCGGCCGGGAAAACCGCCACCCAGAAGGTTACGCAGAACCATACCACCCAGGTTATCTGCCCGTTCGGATGCACCGATCACGACGATAGACTCGGGGTTAAACAGGCTTTCCAGATAGCGGGTACTCAACGCGACTCTCCCAGAGTGATACAACGGGCTTCAGGTTAAAAATCCCAGTAATACAGGATGCTTATCAATGTATACCTTATCTTAGATGGGGATTTCCTGATGTAAATCCGTATCACGCCCATTAGACCAAAGAAATACGACATACTTCGGGTATCCCTGATAACATGGTTTTAATAAGAAGCAGATTCAGGCACAGACTACACGTATGACCACGGCATTCTTTTCCCACGATGACTGCATGAAGCACAACATGGGCCCGGAACACCCGGAAAGCCCTGAGCGCATATCAAGCATCCTGGCCTACCTTGCAGATACCCATCTGCAGGAAGATCTCGACTGGGTAAGACCAGAAGAAATCACCCGCGACCAGCTTCTGACCGTGCATCCCGAAACCTACCTGCAGCAACTGGACCTGATGCAGCCCACCCGTGGCCGCGTTTTTACAGATCCGGACACCGCCATGATGCCAGATACCTTGCACGCGGCGCGCCTGGCCGCAGGTGGCAACGTACAAGCGGTAGACATGGTGATGAGCAGCCAGGTAACCAACGCCTTCGTTTGTGCCCGCCCGCCCGGACACCATGCCGAACGCACCAAGTCCATGGGGTTCTGCTTTTACAACAACATTGCCCTGGCGGCCATGCGCGCCCTCACCTTCCATCACCTGGAAAGAGTGGCCATCGTCGACTTCGATGTACATCAGGGCAATGGCACTGTCGATATTGTCAGTGGAGATGAGCGCATTCTGATGTGCTCCAGCTTCCAGCATCCGTTCTACCCGCACTCCCATGTGCACCGGCAGGCAGACAACATCGTTAATGCCCCCATCGAGGCCAATTGCAGCTCTACCGAGTACCGCAAGATCGTGGAAGCCGCCTGGCTGAAGAAGCTGCAGGATTTCCGGCCCCAACTGGTGCTGATCTCTGCCGGCTTTGATGGCCACAAGAAAGACCCCATGGGCGAGCTGAACCTGGAAACCGAAGACTACCGATGGCTGACCGAAATGCTGGTCAGCGTTGCCCACGACCATTCCAACGACCGGATCATCTCCACCCTGGAAGGCGGGTATCACCTCAAAGCGCTGGCTGAAAGCGTAGCCGCCCATCTGGACGTGCTGAACGCGGTTTACTGACTTCCGCGTGGAACGGGCTGATCAATAGCCGGCACCTTCTGGTATAATCCGCAAAATTTTTGGCTGCCTTGCGGATACTTCCATGACCAGAGAACTGACCATCACCCGCCCGGACGACTGGCACCTGCATGTACGGGACGGTTCTGTACTGAACAGCGTGGTGCCTGCCACTGCAGCCTGTTTCGGCCGCGCCATCATCATGCCCAACCTGGTGCCTCCGGTAACCGATGCTTCCATGGCCATGGCCTACCGTGAACGCATTCTGGCGGCAGCTGCTGATACCGGCTTCGATCCGCTGATGACCCTGTACCTGACCGAAAGCACCACCCCGGAAACCATCCGCGAAGCCAAGGCCGCCGGGGTTATCGCCGCCAAGCTCTATCCGGCGGGCGCCACCACCAATTCTGCCTCCGGTGTCACCGATATCCGCAACATCTACCCGGTACTGGAGGCCATGGCCGATTGCGGCATGTTGCTGCTGGTACACGGGGAAGTCACCGATGCTGACATCGATATCTTTGACCGTGAAAAAGTCTTCCTGGAGCGAGTTCTGGCCCCTACCCTGCAGGCTTTCCCGCAGCTGAAAGTGGTACTGGAACACATCACCACGGCAGATTCCGCCGAGTTTGTGCGCAGCCACACCGGTGGCAACCTGGCCGCCACCCTCACGCCACAGCACCTGATGTACAACCGCAACCACATGCTGGTGGGCGGTGTTCGGCCACACCTGTACTGCCTGCCCATTCTGAAGCGCAACAAGCACCAGCTGGCGCTGCGTGAAGCGGTTGCCAGTGGCGACCCGCGCTTCTTCCTGGGCACCGATTCCGCACCCCATGCCAAAGACAAGAAAGAAGCCGCCTGCGGCTGTGCCGGCTGTTATTCGGCCTATGGTGCCATCGGCCTGTATGCAGACGTATTCGAAGAGCTGGGCATTCTGGACAAGCTCGAAGCCTTTGCCAGCTTTAACGGCCCCGATTTTTACGGCCTGCCCAGAAACACCGACACCATCACCCTGGTGCGGGAACCCTGGACCATGCCGGAGCAACTGCCCCTGGCCGATGGCACCATCGTGCCCCTGAAAGCCGGTGAAACCGTAAACTGGCGCCTGGCGTAAAACCTTTTCCATTCATTACACGAACACCGGAGTTCGCGTGTCAGAAGAAAACAAACAGCCACACCCTTTGTCCCAACGCTTTCGCGGCTTTCTGCCGGTGGTTGTGGATGTTGAAACTGCAGGCTTCAATCCCGAGCGGGATGCCCTGCTGG
Organism: Marinobacter sp. L-46; assembly: GCF_056859535.1. Taxonomy (NCBI): domain Bacteria; kingdom Pseudomonadati; phylum Pseudomonadota; class Gammaproteobacteria; order Pseudomonadales; family Marinobacteraceae; genus Marinobacter; species Marinobacter sp. L-46. The sequence goes on along the minus strand of NZ_JBSXOP010000051.1, from coordinate 22,679 downwards.
AAATTGCCGCCGTACTGCTGACCATGGACGAAGACGGTTGGCTGCGCCGGGGCGAAACCCACGTGCAGCAAATCGATCCGTTCGAAGGCGCCAACCTGGAACAGTCTGCCCTGGATTTCACCGGCATTGATCCGTGGAACCCGGAGCGGGAAGCGGTGCCGGAGCGCGAAGGCCTGAGCGAGATTTTTTCGCCTATCCGCAAGGCGGTAAAAGCCTTCGACTGCAAGCGCGCCGTGCTGGTGGGCCACAACGCCACCTTCGATCACAACTTTGTGTTTGCGGCAGCGCTGAGAGCGGATATCAAGCGCAACCCGTTCCACCCGTTCTCCACCTTCGATACCGCCACACTGGCAGGCCTGGCCTATGGCCATACTGTGCTGGCCCAGGCTTGCAAGCTGGCGGGAATTCCGTTCAGCAACAAGGAAGCCCACTCTGCGGCCTACGATGCCGAAAAAACCGCAGACCTGTTCTGCGGCATCGTCAATCGCTGGAAAGAGCTGGGCGGCTTTCCGCCTCCGCTGATCGAACCGGAAGAAACCCCGGCCAGCTGATCAGCCAAAACGAAAAAACCCGCCGAGGCGGGTTTTTTCATGGCGGGCATACTGTTACCAGTGCACGCCCCGCATGATGGCGGCAAAGGCCACCTGCTCGGTGGACACCTTCGGCTTCTCTCCGGAATTGCTGCCTGCTGCTACGGGCGAATCCGGGAACATCCGGTAACCGGTGTTCATGATGATCTCGCCCATTTTCGGCGTCAGGGAATGCAGCACCGAAGCAAACACACCCAGGCGAGTAGCAATGCGCTTGGGCCGGTAAACGATGGCATCTGCCACCATCTGCGCGGCTTCGTCCGGCGTCAGCGTGGGGACCGAATCGTAGATCTTGGTCGGCGCAATCATCGGCGTTTTCACCAGTGGCATATTGATGGTGGTGAAAGTGACGTTGCGGTCTGACCACTCGGCCGCGGCACAGCGGCTGAAGGCATCCAGAGCAGACTTCGACGCCACGTAGGCGGAGAAGCGGGGCGCGTTGGTCAGCACACCGATAGAAGAGATATTCACCACGTGCCCGCGACGGCGCTCCAGCATGCCCGGTGCAAAGCCCATGATCAGGCGTACAGAGCCGAAATAGTTCAGCTGCATGGTACGCTCGAAATCGTGGAAGCGGTCAAACGACAACGCCAGTGAGCGACGGATAGAACGGCCGGCGTTGTTCACCAGCACGTCCACCTGGCCGTGGTTATCCAGCACGGTTTTCACAAAGCGGTCGCAGTCTTCCATGTCGGAGAAGTCGCACTGGTAGGCGTGCACGTTTCCGCCCTTGGCCTCCAGCTGGCCGGCCACTTCATCCAGGGTTTCCTTGGTGCGGGCACCAATCACCAGAATTGCGCCGGCCTCGGCCAGCTTCTCTGCGGTCGCCAGGCCAATACCGGAGGTTGCGCCTGTCACCACGCACACCTTGCCTTCCACCGTACCTTTCAGGGTGCGATCCTTGAACAAGTCCGGGTCCAGGTGGCGCTCCCAGTAGTCCCAGATAACCGGGGCGTAGTCCGGCAGGCGCGGCACTTCAATACCGGAGCCCTTCAGCACGCGCTCCAGTTCCCGGGTATCAAAACGGGTCGGGTAGTTGATGAACGACATCACCGATGCCGGGATGCCAAGATCCTCCAACACCGCACCGGTAATACGCTTCACCGGAGGCAGGTTCTTGATGCTCTGGCGGATAAACGGCGGAATAAAGCCGAACATCCGGGAGTCGATGCGCATGCCCATGCGCGGAGCATGGCCGGCTTCGCAGAAGATATTGAGAATCTCGCCCACTTTGTACGGATCAGAATCCACCAGGTGGAAACAATTGCCGTCTTCACCGTCCAGGTGGGCAATGTGATCGAGGGCATTCGCCACAAAGTCCACCGGAACAATATTCAGGCGGCCGCCCTCGATGCCGACCGTCGGCACCCATTGCGGCAGCGCGTGGCGGATCTTCTGAATCATTTTGAAGAAGTAGTATGGCCCGTCGATCTTGTCCATTTCGCCGGTTTTGGAATGGCCGACCACCATGCCGGGGCGGTAGATACGGAACGGCACCTTGCACTCTTCCCGCACTACTTTTTCGGATTCGTGCTTGGTGCGCAGGTACGGATGATCCAGCTTTTCCGCTTCTTCAAACATATCTTCGCGGAAAATACCCTTGAACAGGCCGGCAGCGGCAATCGACGAAACGTGGTGGAAATGCTTTGCGCCCATGGCTTCGGCAGCCTGAACAGCAGCCCGGGTGCCTTCAATATTGGTTGCTGCCTGGGCCTCTTCATCGGCGCTCATGTCGTACACAGCGGCCAGGTGGAAGAAGTGATCAACATTCCCCTTCAGGGCTTTCATGGCCTTGGCATCAATGCCGAGATTCTTGCTGGTGAGGTCGCCGATAACCGCCTTTACCCGGCTGTCATCCACACCCCAGCGCTCGCGCAGCTCTGCCAGCTTGTCCTGCGACTGCTCGCGTACCAGAACGTGTACGGTACCGCCCCGGGCCAGCAGTTTTTCTACCAGAAAACGACCGATAAAACCGGTGCCGCCTGTCAGGAAATAATTCATAAATACTCCATCCTGCCTGTTGCTCTGTTATTGTCTGTTCACCAACGAACCATAAGACTAAAGTCTTAGCCTTGCTCCATTCGCGGGCATTCTACTTATTTGCAATCTTCATGTATCGAACTTTTTTAGAGCTTTTACTCTGTAACCCTTTGTTTTTAATAGAGCCATTACTCTAAAAACCGGATAAATCCCGCTCAGGGAATGTCCGGAATACCGACACACCAGCTTTTCAGATTAGCACAGTATTCGGTCACTGGCGTCGTAACAGCCGGGTTACCAACGGGCAATGCAAGCGGCCGGCAGCAATGCGATAATCAGGAACTTCCAGCGCATCGGCGCATCCAATCACATCAATTTACCAAGGTTTAGCCAAACAGCATGCAGAACGACAGCCCCAACACCGAACGCTACATCGCCATTGCCCGTGCCTGCCTCAAGGCCATCAACGATACCGCCGCCAACAGTGGCAGCCGGGAAGAGAAAATCGATGCCGTATACCAGGCCATCGACAAGGCGTTCCAGGCCGAGTTTGCAGAGTACCGCCAAGCCACCGCGATTATGGCCACCGTACTCGAACGGATTGCCACCGGTGACCTGGATGCGGAAAAAGCTGCCAGCCTGGCCCGGAAAACCCTGGCCCAGCAGCCGGCGAACACCAAAACCGGTCAGATGCACTGACCCCGGATTTCCCACTGCACTTTCGTCCATAGCACAGTAAAGAGGCCCCATGACTGCCGAACGTTCTCTGTTCCATAGACTGTTCCGTTTCCAGATCCTGGCCCTGCTTGTTCTGGGTTACCTGCTGCTCAGCCCCCTGGCGCTGGCCAGCGTATCGCCCGTTAAAAGCCCCAACGATCCGAACGAATACCGCTACCTGGAACTGGACAACGGCCTGAGAGTGGTGCTGGCCTCAGACCCGGCCGCTGATAAAGCGGCCGCCTCCATGAATGTAGCAGTGGGCAGCGGCAACGATCCGAAAGACCGTGAGGGTCTCGCGCATTTTCTGGAGCACATGCTGTTTCTGGGTACCGAAAAATATCCGGACCCGGGCGAATACCAGCAGTTCATCCGCAGCCACGGCGGCAGTCACAACGCCTTCACCGCCTTCGCAGACACCAACTACTTCTTCGACGTGGAAGGAGAATTCCTGGAACCGGCACTGGACCGCTTTGCCCAGCAGTTCTCCCACCCGCTGTTTACCGCGGAGCTGGTGGACCGGGAACGTAACGCAGTGCACTCCGAATACAGCGCCAAGCTGAAAGAAGACGGCCGGCGCCTGCTATCGGTACGCAAGGCCGCCGGCAACCCGGACCATGCCTTCAGCCAGTTCGCCGTAGGCAACCTGAGCACCCTGAAAAACACCGACGACAACCCCCTGCGGCCAGACCTGATCGAGTTCTGGGAGCAAAACTACTCGGCCAACATCATGACCCTGGCGGTGTATGGCCCCCAGCCGCTGGATGAGCTGGAAACCATGGTTCGCGAGCGTTTTTCCGCCATCGCCAATCGCAATCTGACAGCCAGGACCCACCCGGAACCGCTTTATGACCTGGAGCAGCTGCCGGAAAAAGTCACCGCCCAGACCCTCAAAGACAGCCGCAACATGACCCTGTCTTTCCCGATTCCGTCGCAACGGGATAACTACCAGACCAAGCCCGCTTCCTACGTGGCCAACCTGCTCGGCCATGAAGGCCACGGCAGCCTGTTTGATGTGCTCAAGCGAGCCGGGCTGGTGGAAAGCCTGTCTGCCGGATTAGGCATGGACACCGGCGAACACGCCACCCTGGACCTCAGCATGTCTCTGACCCGGGAAGGCCTGGCCCGGCAGGATGACATCCTGGCCCTGAGCTTTCGCTATATCGACAAGGTTCGCAACAAGGGTGTCAGTGAAAACCGCTTTGATGAAATGAAACAGCTGGCAGTGATCGACTTCCGTTTCCGGGAACGCAGTGAACCCATGAGGGAAGCCATGCGCCTGTCCAGCCTGCTGCGGGATTACCCGCCCCGGGATATTCTGAGCGCGCCCTGGCTGATGGAGCGCTACGCGCCTGAACAGTACCAGGCCATCCTGGATCGCCTGACGCCGGACAACCTGATGGTCTGGGTATCTGCCCCGGCCCAGCCGGAAGGCACGCCCCTGTTCACCAACTGGTACGAAACCCCGTGGCAGCGCGAGCCGCTCACCGTGCCCGAAACCACCGATAACCAACTGGCTGCACAGCTGGCCTTGCCCGCCGCCAATCCCTTTGTACCGGAGAACCTCGACCTGGTAGCCGGCAACACCATGGAACATCCGGTAAAACTGGGCGAGCTGGACGGGCTGGATATCTGGTACGCCCGGGACACCCGGTTCAATACCCCGAAAGCCAACGTATTTATCAGCCTGCGCACACCCGCTGCCCGGGCCTCCGCCCGCAGTGAGGTGCTAAGCCAGCTTCTGGTGGATGCCATCAACACCAACCTCAACGCCTGGGCCTACTCCGCCAGCCTGGCGGGGCTGGATTACAGCGTGTACCCGCACCTGCGGGGCATCACCATCCGCGTGGGCGGTTATAACGACAAACTGCACAAGCTGGTGAACCGGATCCTGCTGGAGTTTTCCGACCCGCAGTTCACCACCCAGCGATTCAACATCGCTCGCCAGCGCCTGATGGATGGCCTCGAAAACAAGGCCAAGGACCGCCCTGTGCAGCAAACCTCTGAATTCATCCAGACCGCACTGATTGATGGTACCTATCCGGTGGCAGACAAACTGGCAGCTGCCAGGGAAGTCACGCTGGATGAACTCAAAGCCTTCGGCCGGGAACTGGTGCGCCAGACGGACCCGGTTATGCTGGCCCACGGCAATCTGACCGAAGCCTCGGCCCTGAACCTGGCACGGCAGGTAAAAGCCATGGTGCTGGACGGCCGGGAACGCACAACGGTGGAGCGCTCCAACATCCGCCAGCTACCGGAAGGCCAGACCCGGGCCGTGCTGGATGTTGCCCACCAGGACACCGGCTACACCCTGTACCTGCAGGGCAACGATACCTCTTATGAAGAGCGGGCCCGCTTCCGCCTGCTGGCACAGATTGTCAGCAGCCCCTTCTATGAAGAGATCCGCACCACCCGCCAGCTCGGCTACATCGTGTACGCCACCGCCTTTGAGATGCTGGAAACACCGGCCCTTGGCCTGGTGGTGCAATCACCGGAAGCGGATGCACAAGCCATTGACCAGGCGGTACAGGCGTTTTCAGCAGACTTTGAAGGCCAGTTGGCTGAACTGGACGACAACCGCCTGAACCGGGAAAAGCAGGCGGTAATCAGCCAGTTGCTGCAGCAGGATCGCCAGCTGGCTGAAGTCTCTGGCCGCTACTGGCGCGAAATCGACCGTAATAACGAAGGCTTCGACAGCCGGGAGCAACTGGCAGACGCCATCAGGAAGGTATCACTGGAAGACCTGCAGAAAACCTACCGCAAGACCCTGCTTAATCGGGAGCGCGCGCTGATGGTTGTTACCGGCAAAGACGGCGAGAACCAGAAGCAGATCCTGGAACAACTGCGTAAGCGGGGGCCTGTGGCCCCTTGAGCCACAAGCCCTTGCCCGCTATCATACCGCCTCTTCTGAAATGCCCCCGTAGCTCATCTGGATAGAGCGTCCCCCTCCTAAGGGGAAGGTAGCAGGTTCGAGTCCTGCCGGGGGCACCAGTTACCCTTCCATCAAGATCCACCAACCTCCACAACCTACCGTTTTTAAACACTTTTTACCTCATTCTTAGTCCATGAACATCCATTGACATCCATGCTCAGCCACAACCTTTGGGGGTACATCTGGGGGTGCAAACTGAAATGCACCCCGCTATAGTAAGTTTTATACCCCCAACCGCTGCAGGATACCCCCAATGGCGACGGACAAGCTGACCGACAGACAGATCAAATCTGCCAGCTTCGAAAAGTATGGCAAGCGCACCAAGCTCTCGGACGGTGCAGGCATGTACCTGGATATCCAGCCGTCAGGCAAGTATTGGCGCATGAAGTACCGGTTCGGCGGCAAAGAAAAAACGTTGGCTCTGGGGGTATACCCGGACGTTCCACTAAAGCTCGCCCGGCAGAGGCGCTCTGAGGCACGAGCATTAATCGCTGACGGCGTAGACCCCAATGAGATCAAAAAGCAGGAAAAAGCCACTGAGCAGGAGAAAAGCGACACCTTCAAGGTTGTTGCGGAAGAATGGCTGAAGCTGAAAAAAGGAGAGCTCTCCGAAGGCACCTTGAGAGTAGCCCGTAGAAGACTGGAGACCTGGGCCTACCCAAAACTAGGTCACCTGCCCATCGCAGACATCAAGCCTGCCAAGATTCTGGAAACGCTTCGCGAAATCGAGAACCAGGGCAAACACGAAACAGCGCACCGCATACGCCAGCGCATTGGTGAGATCTACAGGTACGCCGTCGCAGAAGGGCGAGCTGAAACAGATCCGACTTCCACACTGAAAGGCCTATTGAAGACGGCACCTACGCAGCACAGAGCTGCTATAACCTCCGAAGCAGAATTGGGGGCACTATTACGGGCCATCGACGCCTACAGTGGCCACGCATCGACCAGAGCGGCACTGAAGCTCGCTCCGATGCTGTTTCTGAGACCCGGTGAACTCAGGAACGCTGAGTGGGCAGAGATCGACCTGGAGTCGAGCACTTGGGTCGTGCCAGGTAAACGCATGAAAGGCACTCAGAAGGCAAAACGGGCCGGCTTAGTGCCGGACCACATTGTCCCCCTGCCCAAACAAGCGGTTTCTGTCCTGAAGGAGCTCCAGGCGATCACCGGCCACCAGCACCTGGTTTTCGAGTCCGTGAAATCGGGCCGTCCGCTCTCAGACAACACCATCAACGTTGCCCTGAGGTCTATGGGCTTTGATGGCTCTACGATGGTCGGGCACGGCTTTCGCGCAACAGCTTCGACACTACTACATGAGCAAGGATGGCAGCCAGAAGTCATTGAGCTACAGCTTGCGCACAAACAGCGCAACCAGGTTGCTGCAGCATATAACCGCTCTGCTCGCTTGAAAGAGCGGACGCAGATGATGCAAGCATGGGCAGATTATCTCACCAAGTTACTAATCCGAAATAAAGTAAGCGAACATTACCCGAAGATATAAGCCAAATCCGGATGGCCAAAAAACGATTTCAATAGTCGTGGCAATTTTTGCAAACGTCGAAGCTGCCGGTAAACAGTGCTCCGAAGTTGTTCTTTGCTGTTAATGATCTTTTTACCGACGTGATGGTATTTGATATAGCCCCAAACAGACTCGTCAGGATTCAGCTCCGGCGAGTACGGCGGCAGGAAGAACAACCTGAGCTTGCCGTCGAGACTCTCAACATAGTCTCGAACCCGACGAGCATGATGAACCGGGTGGTTATCGAGGATCAGGAAAACCGGCTTGTCAACGTCTTGCACCAGAGCCTTGAGGAAACCAAGAAACGCATCGGTGTTCATGTTGCCCTGAATGGTCTTAAAGCGAAGCTCGCCGCGAGGCGAGATGGCCGAGATCAGATTGATGCTGAAGCGACTGCCCGTATTACGGATGATCGGAGTTTCACCCCTGGGTGCCCAGGTGGTGCCACTGTGATAATCAGACCGAATGCTGGCTTCATCGCCGAAATAGATGGTGGCGCCGACTTTTTTTGCTTCCTTGCGAATTTCCGGGTAGGTCTCTTCTTTCCATTGTTTCACGGCCTCTGGCTTTTGCTGGTAGGCCCGATGCAGGGGTTTCTGAGGCGTCAGCCCCAGGTTTCGAAGCAGACGACCGACCGAGACATCGCTTAACCGGACGTTGAACTTTTGCCGGATGAGCTCACGCACTCGGCCCCGAGTCCACAGGGCAAAATCAAACTTCAACTGGTCCGGCGTAAAGGTCGTTATCCAGATATACAGCTCCCGGATCTGAGCGCCGCTCAGTTTCTTGGGGCGACCGGAAATCTGCTTGGCCTTGAGCGCGTCAAAGCCACCCTCGCGGTAGGCAGCCAGCCATTCATAGATTCGTGCTCGGCTCATCCCCAGCGCTTTGATGACGACTTCTGGACTCTCGCCATCCATGACCCGTTGAACGGCGCGAACGCGAATGGCTTCTAATGTTTTGTGATCAAGTTTACGACCGTCATCGTGGCGCATGTGTGTAAATATCCGATAAGCTTGGTGAACGGAGCCTACATTATAAATGATGTTCGCTTACTTTCGAACCCATTAGTAAAGTAGTTAAATGCTTCACCGTCAATCAGGATATCAAAGCACTGATGCCAGCAGAGGCCGTCTCGAAGGAGTTCGTTCATTACCTTTTGCAAGGCCACGCTAAATGTATTCTCAACTCGTCACTCAAGGCCGGAACAACGGTGGAGAGTCTGGACTTCCGATTCTTTTCTTCCTATCGAATTCCGCTTCCCCCAGTAGAGGAACAGGAGATAATAGTGGAAAGGTTCAGAAGCTTGGAAAACCGTTTGGCCGAGGAGAAGAAATTAGTTGAGAAACTGAAAATCAAAAAAGTGGGTTTGATGGACGACCTCCTCACCGGCCAAGTCCGAGTCACTCCACTACTCAAGGATGCCGGATGATCCAGTATTGCCATGGGAATCTGTTTGAAGCAGATGCCGAAGCCCTGGTGAATCCCGTCAACACTCAGGGCGCTATGGGCAAAGGCCTGGCGCTGGCATTCAAAAAGATGTTCCCGGAAAATTTCGAGGCTTACGCTGAAGCCTGCCAGTCAGGCCACGTCAAAACCGGCAAAATGTTTATAACTGAACAACAGGCACTCATAGGTCCCCGCTGGATCATTAACTTTCCCACCAAACAACATTGGCGCGATCCATCGAGGTTGGAGTGGATAGAGGAAGGGCTGGCAGATCTCAAGAAGATACTGATTGAGCAACAGATCCAATCGGTTGCTGTTCCGCCACTCGGCTGTGGCTTGGGTGGTCTGGACTGGAAACTGGTCAAGCCTAAAATTGAAGATGCGCTCGCAAGTCTCTCGTCTGTCCGGGTTTTAGTTTTCGAGCCGCCCGGCAGCTGATTGGCCGGCAACTGCCGTTAACTTTTGAAGACAGCCCCGCTATTGCGAATCAGCTGCAGGAAGTTGATACAAGTTACCCCTACCTCCGGCAGCTCACAGACCGCCGGAATCTTGTACTTGGCAAGAATATCAGGCTTCCCAAACTGACGACCTTCGTCAGAAATCAGCGTTAAGCCATTTACACTCGCAGTCGCAATGATAAAGATGTCGTTCTCACCGACGCCCTTCGGGTGATACTGATCTTCCTCGATACCAAGTAGATGCTTTATCCGTATCGATTCGGCCAGAACGTCGGACGTCAAAGGCAGCACGGTGATGTCATTACGCTTCAACCAGTCAGCGCACTCCGGAGTTTTCTTGCTAACCTCTGCGAGCGCAACGCCAGGAATAACCAGGCTTTGATTCACTAGTTCCTCCTCCAGCCAATCCCACAGTGGCGGAAATAATTCCGGCGGGTAATTATCCCAGGCGTAAATAATCGACGAAGCATCAAATAGAGACATGCTTATCTTCCAGTTGCCGCAGGTCTGCTATTTTCAGGTTGTCCAGGTAGGAGCTTGCGCGGGACAACGTAATACGCTGTTCATGCAGGGCATCCAAAACGGTACCCACATAACCTTTCCCGAATACCCGCACTGGCTCCTTGAAGCGGTATCGGGAGCCACCGCCACTACTACGGACCGGCGCGGGGAGGGATTGTTTCCAACGGCGATAAGCTTGGTAGCTTTCCTGTGCAAGGAGGTTGGAATCCAACATCCGCCGCAGGATCACTTCGGGACTAACACACCAGCGACGAGCGTCATCTTCCAAAAATCGATCGTAAGCCGTAACGTCTTCTAAGGGGAAATCCTGAAGACTTACCGTCTCGAGAAACTCCTGTGGCACGAGGACGTTTCCAGCAAACCGGTTCGCAGCTACTTCATTGGCGCTGTGACTATGGAAGTCGTCTTCATCATCAACGAAGCTTTCTCGATGAAGCAACAAATGCCCTAGCTCGTGCATCATGGTGAACGCCTGGGCACCCTCGGACTGCTGTTTCTTAACAAAAACAACCGGGAAATGGTCAAAATACAGAGAGAACCCACGGATCGGGCTATCCTTCGGAATCTGCCATTTACCCGCATAACCGTTGCTCAGAAATACAAGAATGTTTTTCGCCTCTACGGCTGCCCGGATCTCGGTAAAGGTTTGCCCCTCCCGAAGCCCCAGCCAGTCGCGGGCCAACTTTGCTGCCTGTATCGGTTTAGGTGTTGTCCCGGCCATACTTTCCGGGAACCACTCTGTCTCGACTGGCTCGCCCAAATCTTCCCGGAGACTCAGATAGGTCAATCGCTGGCGCTCAGTACGTTCGACCAGCGCACGAAACCGCGCACTCAATCGAGGCTTCTGATTGTTGAGTGTTCGAAATTGAACGGAGTGAACGCGTCCCTCGCTGACGGGCCCTTCTTCCAGGAAAAACAACAGTCCCCGATTAAAGTGCGTGGCTAACTTCTGTAACTGTTTAACAGTCAACGCCTCTTTACCCTCAAGAGCTTTCTCAAGGGTAGCCAGAGCAATGCCGGTTTCGTGGGCCAATTCTTCTATAGAAATGCCCAGGTCTTCACAGCACCAGTTAATTCGGGATGGGTTTACACCCTTGATCTTTTCCATAGCGCGAATGATAGCAGGACAACAGCAAGTTGGTAGTGGGCGAATCGAGAATCTGTTCCTCTATACTCATGGTATTCCGTCGTTTTTGGTAGACTCCAATCATGCATAGCGCCGCACACCGACACAAAAGGAGTTGTAATGCCCGGCCCGGAATTTACTGAAGTCGAGCTCCCTTTCATTCGACAATTGGAACAGGAAGGCTGGGATTACATTGAGGGCTCGCTGGAAGAGCCCGCTGTTACCCATCGTGAAACCTTTGCCCAGGTCGTCATGGAGTCGTTGCTTCGGGAACGGCTTGTAGCCATCAATACCCGGAACGGCTCGCCGTGGCTGGATGAACGGCGGGTTGATCAGGCGGTTTCAGCCATCACCCGCCTTCCCGCCAATAAAGTGATGGAAGCCAATCAACTGGCCACTGAGCTACTTCACGGCGGAATCACCGTAGAGGGCCTGCCAGACTGGGACGGCGGCAGGGGGCAAACCATCCAGTTCATTGACTGGGTAAACCCTGAGAACAACACCTTCACTGTAGTGAATCAGTTCAAGGTCAAATGCCCACCCGGGCACGATGGCTGGAAGGGCCACGTGATCCCGGACCTGGTTCTTTTTGTTAATGGTATCCCCCTCGTAGTCATCGAATGCAAAGGCCGCACGGTACCCGAGGGCCTTACCGACGCTGTAGACCAGTTACGCCGTTATCATGATCAGCGCTACCACGATCTCGAAGTGGAAGAACACGAGGGCGCCCCTGCCCTGTTCTCTACCAATCAGTTTATGGTGGCCTCGAATTTTGACGATGCACGAGTGGGAACGATCGGTGCCGGATTCGGCCATTACCTGAATTGGAAAACTGTGGTGCCTCGGTCAGAAGCCGAGGTAGCAGAAAAGCTCGGTGTTAGTTCACTGTCCTCTCAACCACGGTTGATCGCTGGCATGCTGCCACCGGCCAATCTGCTCGATATCGTCCGCCACTTTATGCTGTTCATGAGCACGGGTGGCCAAACCATCAAGCTCGTATGCCGGTACCAGCAATACCGAGCAGTGACACTCGCCGTCCAGCGCCTGAAAACCGGAAAAACCCGGATTGAGGATGGCGAGCATGACCGCCGGGGCGGCATTATCTGGCACACCCAGGGCAGCGGCAAAAGCCTCACGATGGTATTTCTGGTCCTCAAGATGAGAACCGACCCGGATCTTCGTCGGTTCAAAGTCGTCGTGATCACGGATCGAAAGGATCTCCAGGATCAGTTGTCTACCACTGCCACTCTGACCGGTGAAACCGTCAAGATCGCCAACAACACCGGCAAACTGAAATCACTTCTGGGGCAGCCCGGCCCGGGACTCGTTTTCGCAACCATTCAGAAATACCGTGAGCATGAGAGCGTTTCTGCCGCATACCCACCTCCCAAAGAGGAACGTGGGCTTGAGCTCAACCGCCGAGATGCAGCAGAAGAAACTGACAGCACACCGGTAAAACCCACTCCCGCAAAACCACTAGGGCTGATCAACGACAGCCCGGACATTCTGGTGATGATCGATGAGGCTCATCGGACCCAGGCGGGTGATCTGCATGCCAATCTCCTGCAGGCTGTACCCAATGCTGCCCGAATCGGGTTTACCGGTACGCCCATCATCATGGGCAAGAAGAAGCAGACCAGCGATATCTTCGGGGATTACATTGACCGCTACACCATCAAGGAAGCGGAAGAAGATGGCGCCACGGTACCCATCCTCTATGAAGGCCGAACGGCAGAGGGTGCCGTCAAGGAAGGCGCCAATCTCGACGATCTGTTTGAGGATCTATTCAAGGAGCGAACCAAAGATGAACTGGAGCTGATCAAAAAGAAATACGCGACCAAGGGCCAGATTTTTGAAGCACCTCTGCTCATTGAAGAGAAGGCCGCCGACATTCTCCGCCACTATGTAACCAACATTCTTTCGAATGGATTCAAGGCTCAGCTGGTCGCCTACAGTCGTCGCGCCGCAATCCGATACCTGGAAGCACTCAAACAAGCCCGGTCGAAGCTACTTGAAGAGGCCATGGCACTGCCGGCTGAAGACAAGAACATCGCTGAGACCGACGTAATTACTCGAACACCGCGAGTCCAAGCGGCTATTAAAGCCTGGCAATACCGCGACCTGTTGCAGAAACTGGATTTTGCCGTGGTATTCAGTAGCAGCAACAACGATGACAGCGGCTGGGCGCAATGGAGTGACAGGGCTGAAATCGAGCACAACATCAGCCGGTTCAAGAAACCGCTGTTTCATAAAGATCCTGAAAAGGCGGACCCGCTCAGTTTCCTGATCGTCAAATCCATGCTGCTAACTGGTTTTGACGCCCCCATCGCGGGCGTGATGTATCTGGACCGGCCTATCCGTGAGGCCGAATTGCTGCAAGCAGTTGCCCGGGTGAACCGTACCGGCTTCGGCAAACGCTGTGGGATTGTGGTGGACTACTATGGCGTTGCCAATCACCTGAAAGAGGCACTTGCCGCCTACAGTGATGAGGATGTCGAAGGCGCACTGCAAAGCCTGAAAGACGAAATTCCGATGCTACGGGACCGCCACCTGCGTGTCGTCGATGTGCTGAGGAAACAGGGCGTTGATAGCCTGGAGGGTGCAGAGGAGGCAGTTACCGCCCTGGGTGATGAGAGATTGAGAGCCGAGTTCATCGTTAAGCTGAAGGAATTCAACCGAACGCTGGATGACGTGCTGCCCCGCCCGGAAGCGCTGGAATTTGTAAACGATGCAAAACAACTGGCCTACATTCACGCCCTGGCGCGAAATCGCTATAAAGATAGCCCGGAACTCGGCAAGGACGTAGGCAACAAAGTCCGCAAGCTGATCGACGACTACATGATCTCTCTGGGCATCAACCCGAAGATTCCGCCGGTGCAATTAACCGACACCGATTTTGATCAGCACATTAACCGGCAAGTCAGTGATCGGGCCAAGGCATCCGAAATGGAGCATGCGGTGCGCTCTCACGTGCGCAAGCATCTTGACGAAGACCCGGTGAAATACACCAAGTTAAGCGAACGCCTGAAGGAGATTCTGGACCAGCTGGACGGGCTCTGGCAGGAGCAGGTGGATGCTTTATCGAGTCTGGTCAAGAAATTGAAGGACGACGAAGCAACGGACGATGAACCGACGTCTGCCCTTCCCTCCAATCACCTACCCTTTTTGAGGCTGATGACCGAAGTGAAATACGGAACCGATGCGCTCCCTGCAGCCGATGAGCAGGAGAGCCTGGAGCAAGCCACTGCATCAACGGTTCAAATTATCCAGGAAGAACTGCGCATCCCGGATTTCTGGAAACCGGCCCATCTGCCAGACCAGGAGCGTTTGCGAGGCAGGCTGTTCGAAGAACTGTTCGAACTCGATCTACTCCCCATGGATCAACTGGATGGATTGCTGGACAAACTGATAGACCTGGCCAAAGCCAATCACAGCAAGTTGGTAAACGCGTGATGGAATTGCAGGTAGACGATCTGACTTTCGAGGTGCGCCATAGCAAACGGCGAAAGACCCTGGAAATCATCGTGGACCGCGAGGGCGACCTGGTAATTGCCGCTCCCAAAGGTGTCGAAGATCAACTTCTCCAGGACTTCGTTCAAGAGAAAAAATTTTGGATCTACCAGAAGTTGGCAGAGAAAGCCGAGCTGCAAAAGCCTCAGCCTCGGAAGGAGTATGTGAACGGCGAGGGTTTCCTTTACCTGGGCCGGAGCTACCGGCTGAAGCTCGTTGATGACCAGCAAACGCCCCTCAAGTTGGTAGCAGGTCGATTCTGCCTACGCAGAGACCTGCAGCCTGACGCGAAACAGCACTTCATTCACTGGTACAGCACCAAGGCGCAGATTTACCTAAACGAGAAAGTCCAGACACTCGCCGCACGCATGGGCGTTGAGCCAGCTGGCGTAAAAATTCAGGATTTGGGCTATCGCTGGGGCTCCTGCGGCCGGGGAAACCGACTCTACTTCAACTGGAAGACCATACTGTTGCCGCGCGAGATTGTGGAGTATGTGGTAGTGCATGAGCTAACTCACCTGCATGAACCGCACCATACGCCGCAGTTCTGGAAGCGAGTGGAGCGGGTTCTGCCGGATTATGAGCGGAGGAAGGGGTGGTTGGCTAAGAATGGGATTGGGGTGGAAGGGATTGATTAAATCTCAGACTTCTACATCTGTTTGAAACACCAATAGGCATTCCGGAACGATTAACCGAACAGAATACCGTCTGTCCCCCTTGAAGCATCATCACAAAATGATGTGTACTAACAAGCGACTGAGTAATTACAACTGGACCGAATCGTAAGGCATTGAGCTCTTCACCTACCCTCCCGAGCTGGTGGGAGCTGAAACAGCGTATCTCTACACACCCCACATAGTTACTTCCAGAAAGGGATTTCCTGATGAAAAATTTCAAGACCTTTGGCAGCAAGATCTCTTCCCAAGCTCAAAGCTGGGCTAAAAACGCAGGCGAATGGGCTGATCGTGCAGCCGATACCATCGGTGAACTCACAGACTCTAAGCTTCATGAAGGTGGCGAGCACTACTGTTCCTGGTGTTTCGAGCTTCATTCTTGCTCCCCCGTCGAATCGTCAAATTTTTCCAGGAACGTTTACAGCTGCGATGGCTGCGGAAACCGCATCGTAAAATGTCGGGTTTGCGACAATTACGCAAAGTTCATGGCCAAGGCCGAGAACAAGACAGAAGAGGCCGAGGAAGAGCAAGACGATAAAAACAGCTCAACCTGGGGGTGGGATAATCAGTTTTGTTCCGTCCATTCTGGAACCATTGCCAACTTCGAGCACCTGAATGACCAACTCGATGAGATTAGCGATTACAAAAAAATCTTTGAACGCAGTGGTCGAAATTTCAAGAGGATCGGTACAGCCACCGCATGCTCGGTTGGCACTGCCGCAGTCATCGGTCCAATGGCCTTCCTGGCAGCTCCCGCAATGGGCGCGGCCATCGGTTCCAGCTTTTATGGCCTGAGCGGAGCAGCTGCGACCAGCAAAGGTCTAGCAGTACTCGGCGGCGGCGCCATCGCCAGTGGCGGACTCGGCATGGCCGGTGGCGTTGGCGTGGTTACTGCTACTGGCGCTGCACTAGGGGCACGGGATGGCGGCATCATTAGCAACGGCTATTTCGGAGATGTTGATGGTTTTGAGATTGAGCAACTGACCGAGGGTGAAGGCCCCACCGTTGTCTGTATCAATGGTTTTCTTAATGAGGGCAACGAAGCCGCAAGTGCCGAATGGCTGAAATCTGTCATTCGGCAATATCGTGACAACCCCATTGTCCACGTCGCCTGGGAATCTAAACGGCTCAAAGATATTGCGGAATTCGCTGGCTCTTTCGGTGCAACCAAGCAAACCGCCTGGCACTCGGCCAGAATCGCAGGAAAGCGCGGACTACGCACCGCCGCCAAGAAAGCTGCACCGCTCGGCTGGAGCATGACTGCTCTCGGACTGGTGTCTAATCCCTGGTCCATCGCTTGCGTTAAAGCCGCTGAGACCGGAGCACTACTCGCGGACTTGATTGCCCGAACCGACCGTGAATACATCTTGATTGGTCATTCCCTCGGTGCCCGTGTTGCGTACTTCTGTATGGAAGCGCTGGCTAGCAAATCGGAATCTTTTATCAGGGAAGCCCATCTTTTAGGCGGCGCCATCGACTGCGGCAAGCGCTTTGACGAAGACGGCAACTCCACCGAGTCAACCAAAACCAATTGGGACAATGCAACAGGCGCTGTGATCGACAAGATCTGGAATTACCATTCAAGCAATGATGGAGTCTTGAAGTTTCTCTATCCGAGAGGAGACAAGTTCCAGGGCTATCCGATAGGCAGGCACAGAATCGAGCATGGCAAAGTGGAGAACGTCGATGTGACCGATGTCGTCGGCGGTCATTCAGAGTACATTCCCAATCTCGGAAAAATACTCAAGAGAGAAGAAGCTTTGACCGGATAACAGCCGCTCCACTCGGATAACACCCTCAAGCAAGCCCCTCACTACGCAGACTTCGTTCCAGCTGTCAGATGATCCACAGTGGGAGGGCTTGCAACATCAACAGCCGGCTATGCAGTTCCCTTTAATAGGGCTACCGGCCGTTTGGCAAAACACGGTGGAAACTTTGAACTTACTAACGCATCACCAACGTTATCTTCGACACCACCGTTACGCTTGCACAGCGAAGAGCCCGTTCTGACCGAAGCGCGGATAGAGTCAACCGTTTCTTTGACTCGCTAGAGGAAAGCTTCGAAGCACCTGAGACCACCACGACCAGGTGTAAGGAGACAGTTTATGGCGACATAACGTGTCGCGAGACCAAGTATTAATTGAGAATTACCTCATATTCTCTAACAGCACAAAAAAAAGAGTACTCACGTCTTTCCCCCTCTGAGAACAGAGGGGGAAAGACGTGCCATTGGTTAACAATGGTGAAGTCGAAGTAACCAGCTACGATCTTGTAGCATCAATTTCCTTCGATTTGTCGAATAACAAGCCGATACTCGCCACATTTTGTGTACCTGCTTTCACCGCTTTGCTATTAGCGGGATAAAATTCCTCAACAACCTCAGTCATCTCGTCCTCATCCCATTCAAACAACGCATTCCCAAACCCCTCGGCAGCCGCCGCATCCAGCGCGGCCTGGTCAATACCCTCCTCTGCCACCTTGTTGGCTGTTTCTTTTGCCTCCGCCACCGCTTCTTGCAATGAGAACCCTTCCTTGACCACCAAATCCACATAGAAAATGGGCGTTCGCCGGCTCTGGGTCGTGCTTTTACCCCCCAGTTTCAGTTCCAGCGGCATGTAAGCCAGCAAGCCCCCGGACACGGCCTGGTAATAGCTCAACCGTGCCGCAAGCGTCCGGATGCTGTTGTAACCGGTTGTGCGGAAGATGAAGGTGCCGAGATCATCGTCGTCACCGATCTTCACGTTCAGGCGCCCGTAGGGCTTGCACAGACCACCTTTGCCGAACTCGCACAACGTTGGCCCAGGGCACGGCAACGACTGGACGCCAGATTGCGTCAGGCGCTTGCAGGTATCGCCGTTCCCCACACACATAGGCCGTCCGCTTTTGCGGTCGAACATGGTGTATTCAGCCCGCAGGTTGAGATCCGCGTCATTGAAGAGCATGCGTACCGGAATGGTTCGCAGCTTGTTGTTGGGCGCGTCTTTTCTCAGCTCTTCGTCCAGGGGGTGCAGTACCCAGCCATCCTTTTCCTGGATTTGGGAGGTGATGGTGAATTGATTGTCTTTCTGTGGCAGCCGGATGCCGTTTTTCTCAACAACCCGACCGATACTGATACGCCCCAACACCGGAGGCGTGATGGCTAACCCTTTAATCATGATGCTTCTCCTGAAAAAGGGCCACGGGGGCACTCGTTACACCCGCGTGGCCAAGGGGACATTAGGCATGGATCAGAAACCGGCGACTGCCCGGCTTGGTGAGGGGATACTGCTCCAGCAATTCCGGCTGGTCATTCAGTAGCTGTTTGACATTGAGCCCCACGGAATCCTTGCTCCGCTTCCAGCTCACGCCGCCACCCGGGAACGTGGCCTTGGAGGCCTCGCCCATGTGGCTTTGAATGCGCTGCTTCAGATGGGATTCAGTGGACTTGAGGGTTTCCATTTCTGAGCGAATCGCCAGCAGTTCGCTGAAAGCATCGGACAGCTCCTTGCTCTCACTGAAGTCCAGGGTCTCGCCTTGGTCTTCAGGATAGAGATGGCGCAGCGCACGTTCTGCCGACGCCGTGCCATCCACCGGGGGTGGCGTATCCGTTTCCACGTAATCCCAGAACTGGCGTTCCAGTGTGATCAACGCTTCGATTAGCTCTTCGTTTCGCTCGATTCGGAAGATCTTGAGTGACTGGCCACACAGCAACACACAGACATCCGCAGCCTGCTTGCCCGTGACTGCCAGCTGGTGCTGAACTTGGCACTGGATGTAGTCGGGCACACCGCCTTTCCAGAGACGTGCCCCAAACTCACCAGCGGTTTTGCATTCCAGAACTTGCACTTCGTCATCAGCCACCACGGAATAATCCAGGTTGGCCAACATCCAGTGCTTGTCTGGATCAGGATGCTGCAGTACCGCATTCACTCGCCGGACCTTGCGGCCTGTTTGTCGGCTGTACTGCTCAGCCACAATGGGTTCCAGGATATGCCCCCAGTAAACCGGTGATTCCGGATCATCCGAGTCCGGCTTTGGCATACCGGCATCTCGACCGGTTTTGACCATCCATAGCTCCAGTTGAGACTGGTATGGGTTCATGCCCACCGCTGCCGCAGCATCACTGCTGCCAATGCCTTGTTTACGGACCTTCAGCCATTCGTCACGGCTGAGGCCTTTGGTTGAAACCAGCCGCAGTGCTGGCCGTTGCTTCTGAATGACGTTTGCGCTCATGCCCATGGTGTTTTCCTCCAGACATAAAAAAGCCCACCAGAGCACGAGGCTCCGGTGGGCTTTATGGCGGTTTTAGAGTTTTGAGATAAAAGTCAGGCCACAAGTGACATGGCCTGCTCGAGTGCGCGGTTTTTGATGGAAGCACCATTACCAAACCAGGCGGAATCAAGCCGGTGGTCAACAGTTTTGGCGCGGCGTTGATGGTCAATGAACTCGGTGACCGCGTTCAGCAAGCCATAGGCGGTGCCATCCGACGATGCCAGTGTGGCGCCCATGCCCTCCCCTTCATACAAGGACAGGGCCTTGGCCATGGACCGTTCGTTGGTTTTGCCAACACCGGTACCGGAATCGTCCGTGAACACCTTCAGGAAGTAACTCCTGGCCTCAGTGGCTTTCACCTTCCGCTCACTCAGGGTTTTCAGGCGGTACATGAAGTCATCCCACGCGGAGACGGAAATGCCGAGTTGCTTCTTCACCAAGTCCGCATCGAACGCCGTGTTGTGCTTCACCTTCACAGCATTGGCCGTGGAATCCTTCAAGGCCACAGCCAGGGTGTTGTTACACACCACCCGAATACTGGTGAATTGAGCCGTAGTAGCCATGGTGCCATCACAGGCCGTGGCCAACAGGACGTAGGCGTTGGTTTGGTCATTGCCTTTCAGCACGCCCGATTGACCGGTGCGGGCCAGCGCCCACATTTTTCGACCACCGTTCAGGACACCTGCTGTTTCCAGCTCAAAGCCGGAGACCTCGGTGAGATCCCGGTAGAACTCCAGTATTTCTTCCGGCTGCACCACCTTGAACCTGTTACCGACGACAGACAGCGGCGCTTTGGTATCCGAGCGATACAGCACCTTGGAATCCGGGTAGGACAAGATCTCGCCCAGCGGGCTTCCGGCATTAGTCACGTAGCGAACAGGGCTTTCCTGGATCTGCCAGTCGAGGCCGGCCTGCCTGGCCCAGACTTCGAGTGGTTGATTGGAGGTGAGTTCATTCCCCAGGCCATGCCAAGGGGTTTGGCCAACGTAGGCCATTTGCTCGATCAGATGAGCCATGGGGTTACTCCTTAGGGAATTTTGAGGTGGGGTTATCGGTGGTCTCGTCTTCCGGGTCAGGTTCGATGCTGAACGAATGACCACACTCCAGGCAGCGGTAATTATCAAGCACGACTTCATCGAGCACATCGCCCAGGATGATGCCAGCGGAGACACCGGTGACACCGCCCAGCAAACCGCCGATCACCGCACCACCGATACCACTCACCGGGCCAGCCATCGCTCCAACGACAGCACCTGTTCGAGCACCTGCAATTGCGGAGGCGTAGCCGCCATACACGCCAGCGGCAGCACCGACCACGCCAGCCGCCTTTTTTCCGTAGTTGTTCCTGCCAATCCGGGTGGACAGGCATCTGGGGCATTGTTCGGACATTGGAATTACCTCTGTGAATTGGGAGGGAAGGCACCGTTGGTGCCTTGGTTCACAGAGGTGATATAGGTTTGAGATTAGTTCGAATAACGATGCCTGGCAGGGCCGCACCGAGGCGGATGAACTGATGATCCTGAACCTGGGACACCACTCCAGACCGCGCCCATTGTATTGCCCTGGTGGCCACATTGGTCGCAAAGCGAACATTCAGCTTGGAAGATAGCGCCAGCCTAACGGGCCGATTCGTGGAATTGCACTGGAACACTCTGGTCCAGTTGACGGACTTTTTGAACTCGGAGCATCCCTTTCGCACCATCAAGCGGCAGTTAAGTTATGCCAAAGTCCGCGATCGCAGCCTGTCGAAGAACACCAACCTGTTCTACCTGTTCGCGGCGCTCAGCAACATGCGGAGTGACAGGTTCGCCGTTTTTAAGCCATTTTATGCGTCCTTCACCGCAGTAGTTCTTGTACTCTTCCGCCACGTCGGGGCGGCGGCTGCTTCGAATGCTTCTTTGGTCTTCGTGACACGCGCATGGCCCTGTTCTTCATGGAGCATCCATTGGTCGTCGCCGTAGATAATAGGCAGGTCCATGAAGGTCTTAACCCTCCATTAACCACCTCCTAGATAGTCTGTATCCCGTCGTTTACCGCAGATTTGACCGCGCCCGAATGGACTTTACCTATGTATCGCTTGCCCTGCTCGAAAGTAGTGCTGACTGCTTTATGCTGCCTGGTTATTGCAGGCTGCAGTTCGTTGTCCACGAGAACGGACTATCTCGCTCAGGCCGATTCCGAGCGTCAGAACGTCGTCTCCAAGTTTGAGATGGAGGTTGGTCTCGAAACAGCCTACCTGAATGAGCTGGTCAACAGCCATGACCTGGACGCGCTTATTGTCGAAGCGCGCGCGGCCAATCCTGATTTCCAGCAAACACGGCTTTCACTCCAAATTCTCCGTGCTCAATACCGAGCGACTCAGGCGGATCAACTCCCCGACGTCGAGGCTGGATTCGTCGCGAATAACACTGACGGTCTAGATACTGCCTACACCGGCACCGTCAGCATCAGCTGGGAGCTGGATTTGTGGTCGAAGATTTCTGATGAGGCGTCGGCTGCCGCCAGTGACGTTGCTGAACAGCTGGCTCTCTACCAAGCTGCGCGGGATACGCTCGCAGCCGAGGTCATGCAGGGCTGGTTGAAACTGGTGAATCTGAATCGCTCCGTTGCCATCGAAAAGCAACGCGCGGAGCTATTGGAAAAAAACGAACAGTGGATTCTTCAGCGTTACCGCTCGGGACTGGGTGACCTTGAAGATCTGGACAGCGCCCAAAGCTCTGCGGCCAGTGCCAGGGCGACATTGATTGCAGTTCAGGAATCCCTGCAGCAACAGCAAAGGGCGTTGAACCTGTTGCTCGGGCGAAGCCAGGCTAGTTGCGGTAGGAATGCCTCTCACGAGGCACCCCCCGCACAGATCCGTACGTGCGGTATTACCGCATACGGCTCCTGCCTCGGGTGACGACGGCGAAACCGCTCGCTGGGCCAGGGGTGGAGGATACGCGGTAGCGGGA
>NZ_JBSXOP010000050.1:0-72640 GCF_056859535.1 Marinobacter sp. L-46 | reverse complement strand
GCACAAGAAGAAGGCACCGACTGCGAAGGTCTCTCCTTTCTACAAGAAAACCATCGGTTACGGACTGCCGGACTTCGCAGAGGAACTCAACTACGGAGTCGATCTATCAACCATCTGAGGGTGGTATCAGATTGATGGGGTAAAGGTGCCCCATCAACCATTAAATCCGTATACCCGAAAAAACAAAGGGCAGCTCAAGGGCTGCCCTTTAACAGGTTTGAACCGCCATCCCGGGCAGTTCACAGTCGGAACAAGTGGTGCGTCCGTGCACTCGGGGCAACCGCCATGTTGCCGTAATCCTTGCGTCTTTCCCTGATGGCCAGCGTCCGAGCCGGCAATCCAAATCGTTATCCCTTAAGCGAGGCATCCTTGTGTCCTTGCCTCTCCCCACAGTCCCTGCAGGGGTGCATCCAGTGCGTCGTCCTTTTCCCTGTCATCCTTGACGGTTCCCACTATACCAAGGCCAATCTGACAAACGTGTGACCGGCGCACACTATTTGCGGGCTTCAACTATCACGTTAATAGTTTTTTCTTTGAATTCATGGCCCTGCGGGAAGTGGCTATGGGCCGGGCTGCGTCTTCGTACGTGAAGACACTGAAAGTTCCTACAGGTTTGTGAGATATCTCTTACAAGGATTCAGGCGAATCTCTCAAATCCATTTCGCGCGGCCTGCGTGTGCCGGGCCAGGGCAGCATGCCGATGGCAATCCCCAGGCTGTCTGCCAGCACATCGGCCAGGGAAAAATCCCGGTAGGGCAGATTGGCCTGGACCACCTCCAGCAGCAGCCCGAAACCCAGTAGTGCCGGGGCATACCAGAAGGCGCTCAGGCGCGGCCAGGCCAGCCGGGTAACGATGGTCAGCTCGATAAAGGCAATCAGGTGATTGACCTTGTCATTATCGGACGACGGAATCGGGTAGCTGCTGCTGGTGGTGGCCAGGTACAGAATGGCGACAACCGACACCAGCAACACGGCCTGCCACAGGCGGCGCATGTGAAGAATATGCCGGATGGTTGGCCAGAGTCGCGTCATAGGGTAATCCGAAGGTGGTTGCGTGCTGTGGGAACGAGGCTGACATGATATGCTTTGCGCCCCGTTATTGTCATGGCAGCGGAGGACCACCAGCAATGCTCAAAGGAAACTTTTTTCGCGGACTGGGCTACCTGGGGGAGGGCTTCAGGCTGATTCGCCAGCCCGGCCTGAGGCTGTTCGTGATCATTCCTGTTGTGATCAACGTCATCCTGTTCGGGCTGATGTTCTATTTCCTGGCCGAGATGTTTTCCCTGATGATCGCCGGTGCCATGGCCTGGCTGCCCGACTGGGCCTGGCTGCAAGCGCTCGATTGGTTGTTCTGGCTGCTCTACGGCGTGGTTATCCTGCTGATGCTGGCCTACGGCTTCGTGATCGTTGCCAACCTGATCGGCTCTCCTTTTTATGGTTACCTGGCCGAGTTGACCGAAAAACACCTCACCGGCCAGGAAGTCAGCACGGATGGCAGCTGGGCTGCCATCATCAAGGACATTCCCCGGGCGCTGTGGCGGGAAGTCCAGAAAATTGCCTATTACCTGCCCAGAGCGCTGGGCCTGTTTATTATCGGCCTGATTCCGGTCGTTAACCTGGTGGCAGCGGTGCTCTGGTTCCTGTTCAACAGCTGGATGATGGCCCTGCAATATGTGGATTTCCCGGCCGATAACCACCGGGTCAGCTTCCCGAAATTGAGAAAAGACCTGGCAGCCAGCCGGCTTTCGGCCCTGGGCTTCGGGCTGCCGGTAGCCCTTGCGGCCATGGTGCCAGTGCTCAACCTGGTGGTGGTGCCGGCGGCGGTGTGCGGTGCCACCGCCTTCTGGGTGCGCGAAAACGATTCAAGCCAACAGTAATTCAGTCAGCGGAGGTTTCTTGGAAACATCGGAATTTGTCATTGGTCAGCGTTGGGTAAGCCACAGCGATACCGCTTTGGGTCTGGGAATTGTTACCGACATTTCCGGGCGCAGGGTCACATTGGGCTTTCCCGCGGCCGATGAGGAGCGCACCTACGCCATCGATAATGCTCCCCTGTCGCGGATTGTGTACCAGCAGGGTGAGGAAATAGAGACTTTCGAAGGCGAGAAATACATTGTGCGCGCCGTGGAGGACCTGAACGGCATTCTGCTGTACCACGCCGACGACGGTGAGAACATCCACCAGGTTTCGGAAGTGAAACTGGCCGGTTCGGTGAACTTTTCCGCTCCGCATCAACGCCTGTTTGCCGGCCAGTTCGACCGCAACGGGGCCTTCCGGTTGCGGGTGTCGACCCTGGAGCACATGGACCGCCTGCGGGCCTCGCCGGCCCAGGGCCTGATTGGCGCCCGGACCCAGCACCTGCCGCACCAGCTTTATATTGCCCACGAAGTGGCCCGCCGCCACGCACCCCGGGTACTGCTGGCGGATGAAGTGGGCCTGGGTAAAACCATCGAAGCCGGCCTGATCCTGCATTACCAGCTGCACACCGGCCGCGCCCGCCGGGCCCTGATTGTGGTGCCGGATTCGCTGATTCACCAGTGGCTGGTGGAAATGCTGCGCCGCTTCAACCTGCGTTTCTCCATCGTCGACCAGGGCCGCTACGACGACCTCAAGGCCCAGGAAGATGATGTCGATGCCCTGGTAAACCACATCTTCGGTGACGATGATGACGGCGTTAACCCATTCGAGGCGGACCAGCTGGTGCTGTGCAGCCTGGACTTCCTGGTGCGCAGCGAAAAGGCCAGGAACCATGCCCTCGCCGCCGGCTGGGACCTGATGGTAGTGGATGAAGCGCACCACCTTGCCTGGTCGCCGGAGCAGGCCAGCCCCGAGTATGAAGTGGTAGAAAGCCTGTCTGAGGCCAGCAAGGGCTTGCTGTTGCTGACGGCCACCCCGGAACAGGTCGGGATTGCCAGTCACTTTGCCCGGCTGCGCCTGCTGGACCCGGCCCGGTTCCATAACCTGGACACTTTCCGGCAGGAAGAGCAGCAGTATGAGCGTATCAACCAGGTGGTGCGCCGGCTTCAGGAAAACCCGGACACCATCGCCGAGGACGACAAGGCCGCCTTGTCTGACTGGCTTGGTAGTGAACTGGACGAGCTGCTGGCCCGGGACAACGCCCATCATGCCGTGATTGATGCCCTGCTGGATCGCCACGGCACCGGCCGGGTACTGTTCCGCAATACCCGCGCGGCCATTCAGGGCTTCCCCGAACGCCAGCAGCTGCCGGAGCCGTTGCCGTGCCCGGAACTCTATGAAGAGGTACGTCACGGCAAAACCGGCCTGGCGCCGGAGCAGTCGGCCCCGGAAGAGCAATGGCTGGCCGATGACCCCCGCGTGGCCTGGCTGGAAAAGAAACTGGCCAGCCTGCGCCCGGCCAAGGTGGTGGTCATCTGCGCCCGGGCCGATACCGCCATGGCGCTGGAGCATTACCTGCAGCTGCGCGCCGGTATCCGCAGTGCTGCCTTCCATGAGCACCTGAGCCTGCTGGAGCGGGACCGGGCTGCCGCCTACTTTGCCGACACCGAGCAGGGTGCCCAGGCGCTGATCTGTTCCGAGATTGGCAGCGAAGGCCGCAACTTCCAGTTCGCCCATCACCTGGTGCTGTTTGACCTGCCGGAGAACCCGGACCTGCTGGAGCAGCGCATTGGCCGGCTGGATCGTATCGGCCAGACCGAAGCCATCCGGATTCATATCCCGTACCTGCAGGGTACCAGCCAGGAACTGCAGTACCGCTGGTTCCATGAAGGCCTGAACGCCTTTGCCGAGAGCTGCGCGGTGGGTGTCGCCGTGCACGAACACGTGGCGGACAACTGGCAGAAAGCCCTGGACGGTGATGACAGTGTCATCGAGCCGCTGCTGGCGGACAGCGCCGCAGAGACCAAGCGCCTGAAAACCTTGCTGCATAACGGCCGGGATGCCTTGATCGAGCTGAACTCCTGTCGCCGTGAAGAAGCCGGCGCGCTGATTGCCGAGATCGAGAAAGAGGAGGGCTCTGCCCGGGTGCGGGATTACCTGGTGCAGGCGTTCGACATCCTGGGTGTTGATGTGGAAGACCACAGCGAACACGCCGATGTACTCAAGCCCGGAGAGCAATACCAGGCCGGCCATGTGGCGGAGTTGCCGGAAGACGGGCTGACCGTCACCTGGGAGCGGGAGCAGGCCCTGCAGCGGGAAGACATGGCCTTTATGAGCTGGGAGCACCCGATCGTGACCGGGGTGATGGATTCGGTAACCAGTTCCGGCCTGGGCAAGGCGGCACTGGCCAATCTGTCGGTCAAGGCCCTGCCGCCGGGTACCCTGCTGCTGGAAGCCGTGTTCGCCGTGCATTGTCCGGCGCCGGAAGCCCTGCAGCTGACCCGCTACCTGCCGGTTTCGCCGCTGCGCCTGGTGGTAGACGTCAACGGCCGGGATCTGTCCAAGGCCCTGCCCCATGACCGGCTGAACGAGCTGTGTTCCAACATCCGCCGCCGGACGGCCCAGGCCATCGTGCCCAAGATCCGGGCAGAAGTGGAAACCATGGTGGACCATGCCGAGCGGCTGGCCGAACCGAACCTCGAACCACTGCAGGAAAAGGCGCTGGCGCAGGTGGAAGCCGGCTTTGTACCGGAAATCCGCCGCCTTGAAGCCCTGCAGAAAGTAAACCCGGCTATTCGCGATGAGGAAATCGACTTCCTGCGCAAACAGCTGGAAGCCGCCCGCGAGGCGGTGGGCCATGCCAGCCTGGCGCTGGAGGGAATCCGGGTGATTGTCACATCCTGAGGCTCCTAACTGTCTGAATCCGGTGTGTTATCTGGAATACAGGCATCTGTTAGGGTAAGTTGAACGTAACGAAGTGTTAGCGAAGTGGCTCCGGCTGCGTGCCGGAGGCTCTAATCCATGGAAGACAGAGAGAACTTGCGATGACTTTGATTCTGTTTCTGGTAGCACTGGCCGGCCTGCTGTTTGTGATGCGCCGGGAGTCCGGTGCCAAGCCGGCCATCGGCGTGATGCTGGTGGTGGGTGTGCTGTCCCTGTTTATGGCCTCCGGCTGGCTGACACTGCTTCTGTTCCTGGGTGCGGCAGCCACGGCCGCTGCCGGTTTGCCCCAGTTCCGCATGAACTGGCTGACCCCCCGGGTGTTCGCCATGTTCAAGAAGGTGGCGCCGAAGGTTTCCGACACTGAAAAGGTGGCCCTGGAGGCTGGCACCGTAGGCTGGGACGGCGAGCTGTTCACCGGCCGCCCTGACTGGCACAACCTGCTGATCAACCGTCATACCGGCCTGAGCGATGAGGAACAGGCCTTTGTGGATAACCAGTGCACCCAGGCGATTTCCATGTGCAATGCCTGGGACCTGGCGGTAGAGCGGGCTGACCTGCCCAAAGAACTGTGGGATTTCCTGAAGCAGGAAAAATTCTTCGGCATGATCATTCCGAAGGAATACGGTGGCCTGGGTTTCTCGGCCAAGGCCCAGACGGCGGTACTGCAGAAACTGGCCGCCAATGAAATGCTGATGGTGACCGTGGGCGTGCCCAACTCCCTCGGCCCGGGCGAACTGCTGGTCAAATACGGCACCCAGGAGCAGAAAGACTATTATCTGCCGCGCCTGGCGGATGGCCGGGAAGTGCCCTGTTTCGGCCTGACCGGCCCGCGCGCGGGCTCCGACGCCACCTCCCTGCCGGACACCGGTATCGTGTGCAAACAGGAAGTGGACGGCAAGGAAGTGTTGGGCATCCGCCTGAACTTCGAGAAGCGCTGGATTACCCTGGCGCCGGTGGCCACGGTGGTGGGCCTGGCGTTCCGGATGTTCGACCCGGACGGCCTGCTGGGCGATACCAGGGATCACGGCATTACCTGTGCGCTGATTCCCCGGGACACCGACGGCATGGACATCGGGCGTCGCCATTGCCCCATCGGCTCGCCGTTCATGAACGGCCCGATCAAGGGCAAGGATGTGTTCATCCCGCTGGATTACATCATCGGTGGCCAGGAAATGGCCGGCCAGGGCTGGCGTATGCTGGTTGAGTGCCTGTCGGTTGGCCGCTGTATCACCCTGCCGTCCGGTGCTGCCGGTGCGGCTGCCTATGCCGTGGGCACGGCCGGTGGCTTCACCCGTATCCGTCGCCAGTTCAACACCCCGGTGGCAGAGATGGAAGGCGTCCAGGCCCCGCTGGCCCGGATTGCTGCCAAGACCTACATTGCCCAGTCTGCGGTCAACCATACCGCCAACATGATCGACCAGGGCGAAAAGCCGGCGGTGCCGTCGGCCATTCTCAAGTATCACCTGACCGAGTTCCAGCGTGACATTCTCACCGATGCCATGGATGTGCACGGCGGCAAGACGGTTACCCTGGGGCCGCGCAACTATCTGGGGATCGGTTACAGTGGTGCCGCGGTGTCGATCACCGTGGAAGGCGCGAATATCATGACCCGCAGCCTGATGATCTTCGGTCAGGGCGCCATTCGCTGCCATCCCTATGTACTCAAGGAGCTGGCGGCCAAGGATAACGATGACATCAAGGCCTTCGATGAAGCCTTCTTCGGCCACGCCGGCCTGATCTTCGGCAACGCTGCCCGCGCCTTCACCCAGGCCCTGGGTATCGGCAAGGCGGACGTGCCGTTTGACAGCGCGTCGCGGCCCTATGCCCAGGCCCTTGCCCGCTTCAGTTCTGCCTTCGGCTTGTGTGCCGATGCCGCCATGACCACCCTTGGCGGAGAGCTGAAAATGCGTGAGCTGATTTCCGCGCGCCTCGGCGACATGCTGGCCAACCTGTACCTGGCCTCCATGGTGCTCAAGAACTGGTATGAAACCCAGCCGGTGGATGGCGAGAAGGAACTGATGCAATACAGCATGACCCTGCTGCTGCATCGTACCGAGAAAGCCCTGGACGAATTCCTGAAGAACCTGCCCAACCGGCCTGCCGCTATGGCGTTGCGGGCGGTAACCCTGCCGCTGGGCCGTCGCTGGGCTGAGCCGGGCGACGAGCTTACCCGCAAACTGGCCAACAGCATCAGCACGGATACACCGGTGCGCAGCAAGCTGACGGAAAGTGCGTGGACGACGGCAGGTGAGGGTGATGTAGCCAATCCGCTGGCTCAGTACAACAGCCTGCTCAAGGACTACGGCAAGGCAGAGCAGTTGTACCGCAAAGCTACCAAGGCCTACGCCAAGGGCGAGTTGCCCATGACAGCCCTGCATCCGGAAGAACGGTTCGAGGCGGCCCTGGAAGCGGGTATTTTCAGCCAGGAAGAGGCCGATTTCATGCGCGAGTATGAGGCGCTGGTGCTGGAAATGCTGACCGTCGACGACTTCCCGTTCGACGAGTTCGCTCGCAACAAGGACACCCTCATTGACCACAATCCGGCCTGAAGCAGGCCGCTGATATGTGGCTGTCGGTAGTTGCTGTCAGTGTTGGCGCCGTGATCGGCGCCAACCTGCGCTGGGCCCTGAGCCTGTGGCTGAATGCCAGTTACCATGCCATTCCCTGGGGCACCCTGGTGGCCAACCTCAGTGGTGGCTGGCTGATCGGACTGCTGATGGGCTTCTTTACCCACAGCAGTTCGCTGGCTCCGGAGTGGCGGCTGTTCGCCGTAACGGGCCTGTGCGGTGCGCTGACGACCTTCTCGGCCTTTTCCCTGGAAATGTTTGCCGCCATGCAGGAAGGCAAGTGGGCGGTGGCCCTCACCGGCATCCTGGCCCACGTGATTGGTTCCATCCTGATGACGGCCCTGGGCTTCTGGACCTTCACCCTGTTCAGGGGGTAAAGACGGTTGCGGATGACCGCTCCGGCCTTGGTATCACTACCTACATAAATTATTGAATTTACCCTTGGCAAGCCGGAAATTCAGGAGTAGAGTGAATCCTGAAGGAAAGATTAGCAAAGCAGTTCATGAATAAGACGTACCTCCGCAGTTAGTAGTGCCGTCCTGTTTTTGATCCCGCGAGTTCAGTTTTTCCGTAACACGCTGACCAGCACCAGAATGGTGTGTGGCAGCAGATAAAATGATTGATTTCAGGAAGTTTACGTATGTCTACTGTTACCGGTACTGTTAAGTTCTTCAACGAAGCAAAAGGCTTTGGCTTTATCACTCGTGAAGGCGGCCCGGACGTATTTGTTCACTACAGCGCCATCCAAGGCTCTGGTTTCAAGACCCTGGCCGAAGGTCAGCAGGTTGAGTTCACCGTAACTCAGGGCCAGAAAGGTCCTCAGGCGGAGAACGTTGTTGCCCTGTAATCCTTGAGGATTCAGCAACATCAAAAAAAGGCAGCCAAGGCTGCCTTTTTTTGTGCCTGCCCGGTTTGTCGGATCAGCTGCCGAACAGCTCCTGGTAGAACAGCAGGGTGCCATCCCAGGAACGGCGGGCGGCATCCTCGTCGTAGCCGACCGGCATACCGAACTTTTCGGCAAAGGCATCCGCACCCGGATTGGTGAAGGAGTGCTTGACCCCCGGGAAGCTCACCAGCGTCAGGTCCACCTCGGCATCCTGCATTTCCTGAACCAGGCCGGCCACCTGTTCTGATGGCACCATCGGGTCGGCGCCGCCGGTATACACCTGTACCCGTGCGGTCACTTTGCCGGCTTCGGCCTGCAGCGGGCTGGCCAGGGCGCCGTGATAGCTCACCACGCCATCAAGGTCGACGCCCATCCGTGCCATATTGAGCACCACGGCACCGCCAAAGCAGTAGCCCTGGGCGGCAATCTTGTCAGCATCCACCGATTCGTGGTTCTGTAACAGCTCCTTTGCCTTGATAAAGCGGGCTTTTACCTGCTCCATATCCCGGGTGGCCTGTTTCATGAACTCCTGGGCGGTATCCGGATGCTCGGCCAGCTTGCCTTCGCCATACATGTCCAGGGCAAAGGCGGTATAACCGGCGGCCGCCAGCTGTTCTGCCTGTTCCCGGACAAAGTCGTTGTGGCCCCACCATTCGTGTACCAGCAGGATTCCGGGTCTTTTACCTTCGGCTTCATCATCCCAGGCCAGGTAGCCGCTGAAGACCTGGCCATCGAGCGTGTATTCCACGGTCTCGGTGCGAAGCTCGGCCTGTGCGCTGAGGCTGGCAATGGCCAGGGTAAGGGCGGCGAGCGAGTGTGTGATCAAACGTGGTTTCATGGCGGTTCCTGCTCCTGTTCATCAAGAACTAAAGGGTATGATAACGGCGGGCTTTGAACAAAATAGCATCAAAGCCGTCTTTTACCACCGGCATTCTTGACTATAGTTAAGTACAGGAACGGTTGTAAGTCTGAACTGGTTCAGGCGCCGTATATCCCCATACCAACAACAGCAACAATGCGGGGTGGTCTATGCTCCTGTCACATGCGTTCGGTCTCTTTACTCACCCTGACCAGGAGTGGGTATCCATCAGAAAGGAACACGAGAATCCAACCAGGCTTTATATCGCTTACATTGCCATTCTGGCGGCTATTGCTCCCATCTGCGCCTATATTTCAACAGCACACTTCGGCTGGTCTGTGGGTAGCGAGCGGCTGATCAAGCTTACGGAAATCAGTGCGGTTCAACTGAGTGTCCTGACCTACGTGGCAATGCTGGTGGGGGTGTTTGCCCTCGGCTATGCCATCAACTGGATGGCGAAGACTTACGGGGCCAAGGAAGAGCACGTGCCTTCCAATGGTATTGCCCTGGCGGCTTATTCCTGTACGCCCCTGTTCCTGGCGGGCTTTGCCCTGTTGTATCCGGTGCCCTGGTTCAACGCTGCGGTGTTCCTGGCTGCGGCCTGCTACGGCGCCTGGTTAATGTATGACGGTCTGCCCATTGTGATGGGCATCGAGAAAGAGCGTGCTGTGATGTACGGTGGCGCTTTGCTGACGGTCGCGCTGGTGATCCTGGTGTCCACCCGCGTGGGTTCGGTGATCCTGTGGAACCTGGGGGCTGGCCCGGTCTTTATCAGCGGATAACCAGGTGTCACCTGTGTTCGGATCGTTTCCGGGAGCTTCGGCTCCCGTTTTTATTTGACCTGTGCCAATGGCAAAGGCCTGTGCCGGCATTGTAGTATGGTTGAGTCCACTACAAGGAATCAGTAATGACCGGATCTCCCCCATCTTCCGACTCCGCAGCGCTGGAGCCTGGGTCCCTGCTTTCTGAGCACTGGCAGGCTGTGCCGGCCGCCGAGGCTCGTGAACGGCTGAAGGCCGAACATCCATTATCCAACGCCGAAGCCGCTGAACGCCTGGCCACCCTGGGCTACAACCGTTTGCCGGAAGCGGCCGCATCCGGCCCGATTGCCCGCCTTGGCCGGCAACTGAAGAATTTCCTGATCTATGTGCTGATGACTGCGGTGGTGATTACCGGTGCCCTCGGCCACTGGGTCGATGCCGGGGTCATACTGGCAGTGGTGGTCATCCAGACCCTGGTCGGCTTTCTGCAGGAAGGGCGGGCCGAACAGGCGCTGTCGGCTATCCGGCACATGCTGGCGCCGAAAGCCCGGGTTGTCCGGAAAGATGGCCAGCATCAGGTGGATGCAGCAGAACTGGTGCCGGGCGATACCATTTTGCTGGAACCGGGTGACCGTGTACCGGCGGATATCCGCCTGGAAAAGTGCCACAACCTGAAAATTGAAGAAGCCATCCTGACCGGCGAATCCGAGGCGGTGGATAAAAACCCCGAGCCGGTCGAGGCCGAGGCTGCCCTGGGTGACCAGACCGGTATGGCCTTTTCCGGCACCATGGTGGCCACTGGAACCGGCCGGGGTGTGGTGGTGCGTACCGGCGCCAGTACCGAGATTGGCCGGATTTCCGGCCTTCTGGCCAGCACGACCACCCTGAAAACGCCCTTGCTGGAGCAGATGGACCGGTTTGCCCGGGTGTTGTCGATTATTGTTATCCTGACCGGGGTGGCGATTTTCTTCGGCGGCCTGGCGTTCAGCGGCCTGGAGTTCCGGGAGCTGTTCATGGCGGTGGTGGGGCTCACCGTTGCGGCCATTCCCGAGGGCCTGCCTGCGATTCTGACCATTACCCTGGCCATTGGTGTGCGCCAGATGGCTCGCCGCAAGGCCGTGGTCCGGCGTATGCCGGTCATCGAAACCCTGGGTGCGGTGTCGGTGATCTGTTCCGACAAGACCGGAACCCTGACCCGCAACGAAATGATGGTGACCGCCGCAGTGGCCGGCGGCCAGCGCTTCGATGTCACCGGCGAGGGCTACAGCTTTGAGGGCGCGGTCTGCCGCAACGATGCTCCGGCAGATGCCAGCCCTGTGCTGGCGGAAATGGCGCGGGCCGCGGCCCTGTGCAACGATGCCAGTATCAGCCACCGGGATGGCCGGGCCGTGATTCATGGCGACCCCATGGAAGCCGCGCTCAAGGTGTTCGCCAGCAAGGCGGAGTTCGATGTAGAAGCCAGTGCCCGGGATTGGCCAAGGGTCGATGAAGTACCCTTTGATACCAATATCCGCTTTATGGCGACCCTGCACCATGATCATCATGGCCATGAGGTGGCTTACCTTAAAGGCGCGCCGGAGCGGATTCTGCGGATGTGTTCGCACCAGGTATCGGACACCGGTGAGCCGGTTGAACTTGACCACCCGGCTTGGGACGGCATCATTGCCGGCATGGCATCCGAAGGCCTGCGGGTACTGGCGATTGCCCGCCGGCCCGTGACAGCCGGCAGCCGTGAGCTGGTTGTGGAAGAACTGGAGCAGGGGGCTGAACTGCTGGGTGTGGTGGGCCTGCTGGACCCACCCCGGCAGGAAGCCATCCGGGCTATCGAGGAATGCCACAGTGCCGGTATCCGGGTAAAAATGATCACCGGCGACCACGTCCTGACCGCCGGAGCCATCGCCCGCAAGCTGGGGTTGCGCAACACCGCCAAGGTGCTCACCGGCAAGGACCTGGACACCATGGATGAGCAACAGCTGCAACAGGCGGCCGGTGAAGTGGATGTCTTCGCCCGCACCAGCCCGGAACACAAGCTGAGGCTGGTGGCAGCCCTGCAGGCCCTGCATGGCGTGGTGGCCATGACCGGTGACGGGGTGAACGATGCCCCGGCCCTGAAGCGGGCGGATGTGGGTATCGCCATGGGCGTGAAAGGCTCGGAAGCGGCCCGGGAGGCTTCGTCGGTGGTCTTGCTGGACGACAATTTTGCCAGCATTGTGGCCGCGGTGCGGGAAGGCCGTACGGTCTACACCAATTTGCGCAAGGGCATTGCCTTCATGCTGCCGATTAACGGCGGCGAGTCGATCAGTCTGATCACGGCCTTGCTGCTGGGGCTGGCGCTGCCCATATCCGCCCTGCAGATTCTCTGGGTGAATATGGTGAGTTCGGTGGTGCTGGCCATGACCCTGGCTTTCGAGCCGCCGGAGCCGGGCGTGATGGCCCAGCCGCCGAGGCCACGGGACGAATCCCTGCTCCGGGGCTTTGTGGTCTGGCGGGTCGTGTATGTCTCCCTGCTGTTCCTGGCGGGTATCTTCGGCGCCTGGTTCTGGGCCATGTACAACTATGACGATGCGGTGGTGGCCAGTACCCTGGCGGTGAATACCCTGGTGGCCATGGAGGTGTTCTACCTGTTTGCGGTCCGTTACCTGGATACGCCGTCGATTACCTTGCGGGGTGTGCTGGGTACTCCGGTGGTGCTGCTGGCAGTGTTTGCAGTGATTGTCCTGCAGTCCCTGTTCACCTGGGTGCCCTGGTTCCAGGACACCTTTGCCAGTACCGCGCTCTCCCCTGAAGCATTGGGCTTTGCGGTACTGGCCGGTGTCGCGGTGTTGGTGCTGCTGGAGCTGGAAACGGCAATCCGCCGGCGCTTCAGGGCAGCCCGCGGGTAATCACGGACGGGTCACCCCGGCCTTCCACGGCGGCCAGCTCGGCACTGGAGAGCCAGGCTCCGAGGGGCTTGTCCAGCACCTCGGCGCAGGCTGCCAGGGTGTGGCCCCAGGAGCAGTGATTGGCAAACAGCATACCGCTTTCGTTCAGGGTGCCACCACGGTTGACGTATCCCAGCACCCGGGTGTGGGACGGCTGGGGGAACAGGTTGTGCAGGTGGCCCCGGAATACTTCCGGGCGCATATGGGTAAGCGCAACCCGCCGCTGCAGGCGATGGGGGAACAACCGCTCCCGCTCGAATTCGTTCAGGCAGAACGCGGCTTCGTGCGGGTCCCGGGGCTGGCGGAAGCGCCCGGGCTCCTGCAGGTACACCAGCCGGAACGCGGTGCCGGTTTCCCGCAGGCGCTCGCAGGCCCGGATGGCTTCAGACAGCTGGTAGGCCCCGCTGGCAATCAGCAGAATCGGTTCTTCTCCGGTGGAGGTGTCTTCGTCGACCACCAGCGCGCCGTGGCGGGCCAGGGTTTCTGCCTCACCGGCATTGAACACACAGGGCCGCTCCCGCTTCGGGATCACCATGCAGCTGATCCGGCCCCGTTCAGTGAAGACCGACGGCAGAACTGCGAGGGTGCTGTTGTAATCCGCCGGGAACAGCACCCGGGAAACATCGCTCATCTCGCCCAGCATGGCTTCGCAGAAGGTGGTGTCCTGGTGTGACTGTTCGTTCTTGCCGTTCTCCCAGGTGTGGGAAGTGGCAATCACCGGAAAGCCCAGCCAGCGGGCCGGCCGGCCCACTTCTTTCTGGTGCCGGGCAAAGATCAGCTCCTGGCGAATGGCACCGAGCATTTTCACGCAGAAGGCTTCGTAGCTGGCCACCAGGTTCAATCCTGCCTTGTTGGCCAGGCAGGCAGACACCACGGCCTCTTCGTTCAGGGCGGTGATGATCTTGCCATGGATCGATTCCTGGCGGCTTTCCGGGTCATTAACCCGGTGTTTCAGGTCAGCCAGGATACCGGTCAGGCGGTTGCTGGCCAGTTCGTCAGGATTGCCCACCCGGGGGCGTAACCCGGGGTTGTCTTTCACCAGCGCCCGGAAGAACTCGTCGACGGCCGACATGGGCGAACTCTGGTTCTGGCCCCAGGGCAGGGCCGGTATGGAAGGTTCTGGCGGATTACGGGTGGCCAGGGCGTGGTCCCGCTCCAGCGGGCGCTGTTGCAGGGCATGTTCGTTCAGTTCGGCAACGGCTTGCTGGAGATGGGTCGGTTCAACCCACAGGGGCGCAATGTGCTCCTGGAACAGATCCCTGGCCCGGGTATCCAGCCGGGGGTTGCCCGGCAGTGGCAGGTTATGGGCGCTGTTCTGGCCGGCGCCGAAAAAGCCGAAGCCTTTGACGGTTTCAGCAATGCCGTAGGGAATCTGCACCGGATACGCGGTCTCGCCTTTTTTGGCTGCCTCGCCGTTGGCGGCCAGCACGGTTTCCATCTCGTACAGGGCGCAGACAAAGGCAGCCGGGTCTTTGCCGTCAAAGCGGAAAGGCGCAAAGCCACGGGCTTCCAGGTGCTGTTCGAAGCGCTCCAGGCCTTCACGGGTACCCAGTTCGGTGCGCTGTTCAATGCGGCGACCATTGGCGATCATCACCGGCAGCACCTGCCCGCAGTCTTCCGCCCGCCACCAGCGCGGTACCCAGTCACTGCCGCGCTGTTCTTCAGCGGCGCCGTCAGACAGGAAGGCGACCAGGGACTCACCGGGCAGCGGCATGTGCGCGTACTGCAGCTCAGCGAATCCCAGATAGCCGCCTTCAATAATGCCGCCGGCGGTGTGCGGGTTAACGTGGCTGCCCAGGGGCGATGCCATGGAGCCATCGGGCTTTTGCCGGTAGCTGTAAAAATCCGAGGCCAGGCGGGACAGGCCGTCTGCGGCCTGGTACCGGGCTTTCTGTTCCGGGTGCAGGTTGCCGGTCAGAACGTTGATGGCATCTATGGCAGCAACGCAGTGGCCCTGGCCCATCAGCCAGCTTCGGGTTTGTCCGGTCAGGTTGTTTAGTGCCAGGTAGGCGGCATAGGCCGGCACCATGTTGAGCGCGCCACCGGTGTGGCCTTCCGGGGCGGTTTTGAAATCCTTCGGTTGCAACGGGGCACCGGTAATATCCACCCGGTTGCAGTAGGTCATGTGCACCACCAGCCACAGGCCGGCGCTGGTCAGCCGGTCCAGGGCGATCAGTTTGCGGTATACGCTGTCGGCGTCCGGCTGTTGGCCTGCTGCCACCAGTTTCTGTGCCAGCGCCTGTACCTGGCGAGCGGTGGTCTCAGAGTGCCGGATGATGCCATAGCCCTGTTGCCAGCACTGGAACACCGGGCTCGCCGCGGTCGCATCCGGCGTTGGAACCTGTTTGATGGGCGAAGACATAGTCGGCCTCCATGACATAGATAATTGTCAGAGCAGTGTAATGGCAGTGCCGGGAGGGGCCCTTGATGCAGGTCAATGGAGTCTGCATCTATTGACGGGCTAATGATCGCTTGCGTGGGAGGGCAGGGGCGCGCCTGTTGATTCGAGGCTGGCCCGGGCGGGCTGACCCCAGTAATAACCCTGGCCCTGGCAGGCCGGGGAACTGTTGCAGCCAGACGGCGATGGCTTCTTCTTCCACACCCTCCACGACAACGTCCAGGTCCAGGGCGGTGCCCAGTTCCAGTGCCGCTTTCAGGATTTTTTGCCGGGCCGGATAGTCCAGAACATTGTGCAGGAAGCTGCGGTCTATCTTCAGTTCATCCAGCCGGAACAGGGCCAGGGTGCCCAGGGAGGAATGGCCGGAACCGAAGTCGTCCAGGGCAATCCGGAAACCCATGTCGCTGAGGATTTCGATGGTATGCCGGGCCAGCTCCGGGTCGGTCATCATGGCGGTTTCGGTGATCTCCAGGATGATATTCCGGGGCAGCAGATGGTGCCGGCGCAGGATCGCCCGGGCCTGTTCGGCGAACAGCGGGTGAGCCAGGTCCTTGGCGGAAATATTGACGCTGATGGCGATGTGGTCGCCGTACCTTGCCCGCAGGCCGCTGGCATCACGGCAGGCCCGGTCCAGCACCCAGCGGGTAACCTGGTGGATAATGCCCACTTCCTCGGCCAGCGGAATCCACTGGTCCGGGGGGATTCGTCCGAATTCGCTGTGTTCCCAGCGCAGCAGGGCTTCCACCGAGCTGATCCGGCCGTCGCGGATACTCACTTTCGGCTGGTATTCCAGCCACATGTCGCCGGAGTTCAGGGCATCTTCAACGTCCAGCATCAGGATCTGCTGGCGGTACTGCCACTCGGCAATAGACGGGTCATAAACACTCAGGGCCCTGTCGCTGTTCAGTGAGGCAAAGCCGGCCGCCGACAGCAGGCTGCCGGCGTCGGTGCCATGCTCCGGGGCGTGGGCAAGGCCCAGTGACGCAGCCCAGGAAAACGAGAACCGGCCGTCCCTGAAGTTGCCCGATAACCAGTCGGCAATGGCGCTCAGGGCGCGGGTTTCTAGCTCCGGCTGGTTCGGGCTGCGGCGCAGGGCAAAGGCATGGTTGACGGTATCCAGTGTGGCAATGGCATAGCCGTTGATGGGAATCAGCTGCTCGCCTAATGCCTGTTTCAGGAACCGGTTCATCTTCCGCAGGTACTGCCTCAACAGCTCTTCGGCAGAGCGGTAACCCAGTGCCTGCTCCAGCTCATTGAAGCGGGTCAGCCGCACCATGCACAGCGTGTAAGGGGTTTGCCGGCTGTCGATGGCGGTCAGCGCCTCTTCCAGCATGGGGCGGTTGGGTTTGCCGGTTACCCGGTGGGTTTTCAGGACCCGGTCGTAATCCTGTTCGATGCGCGCGCGCAGGGCCTGTTCTTCCCGGGCGCGGATGTCGGCGCTCAGCCGGCGTTTGCGCTCTTCCAGCAACAGCCGGCCGACACCGCTGGTGAGGATCAGGGAGCCGGCGGCTGCCCCCAGAAAGAACGCAGAGTCGGTCAGCGGATTGACCGGCAGCCAGCCGATGGTTGTCAGGGACGTGGTGAGTGCGCCGACCAGAATGGCCAGTACCGACAGGGCGAAATAACGGGCGTAGACGTGCTTGCGGATCTGCCCCAGCACCAGTCCGAAGATGAACACGCCACCGGTGGCGGCAACTACCAGGAACACATCCTGCCCCAGC
This sequence comes from Marinobacter sp. L-46, assembly GCF_056859535.1. Taxonomy (NCBI): domain Bacteria; kingdom Pseudomonadati; phylum Pseudomonadota; class Gammaproteobacteria; order Pseudomonadales; family Marinobacteraceae; genus Marinobacter; species Marinobacter sp. L-46. The sequence continues at coordinate 55,727 of NZ_JBSXOP010000050.1, read as the reverse complement.
GGGCCGATGGCGAAGGGGGCCGCCAGCAGGTGCAGGCCGGCGGCCAGGCTGAAGCCCCGAAGTAGCCGGGCGCCTTGCCGGCCCACGGCAATAAAGTGGGGGGTGAATTCACACAGGGCAATCAGGCATAGTGGCAGGCTGACGGACAGCAGGGCGTTGAGCTCCGGTATGCCGGGCCAGATCAGCCAGAGCCCCAGGCCATCCATCACCAGCTGGCTGTAGATAACACCCACCATCAGCACACTGAGCCAGGCCAGCCCGGGCCGGCGAAGCCTGATGACAATGCTCAGGTTGAGCAGCAGGGCAAACACTAGCATGCCGGTGACGAAGGACTTCCAGGCCATGACCGGGAGGTCAGGCTCGGCGATGGCCGTGTCGCCAACCAGCGACGAAGCGTGTTGGCCCAGAAATGCCGCCAGCAAACCATAGATTGCCACTACCAGCAGCACCACAAACGGAAACCAGCGTTGCAGCCCGTTGCCACTGGCGCGCCGGCCCCGGCCCCGCTCTGGGCTGTGTTGGTTTGTGGAGGCTGCGCCCATTCCGTAGCAATCCTGGTTGGTGCAAAGGTTTTGATACACAATGTTACCCTATGCAACATATTGCAACATCATGAATTTGAACAAATTTTAATGCATTTAAAGATATTTTGCATTTGGAGTTTCATGGGGATGGTTAAAATGAGACCTGTTCCCGATAGCTCCATTCCAACAGAGGATACCCCGTGACCATCCAGATACTGACCACCGGCGGCACTATCGACAAGGTGTACTTTGATGCCAACAGCAAGTTCGAGATCGGCGACAGCCTGTTACCGGAATTGCTGGCAGAATCGAACATCCATGAGGGCTATGCCATCCGGGGGCTGATGCGCAAAGACAGCCTGGAATTGACCGATGACGACCGCGACAGTATTCTCGAGGCGGTAAAGCAGACCGAACATTCCCGAATTATTATCACCCATGGCACCGACACCATGGCCCAGACGGCCCAGGTCCTGAAAACCCTGCCCGATCGCACCATTGTGCTGACCGGGGCCATGCAACCGGCCCGGATGCGTCGTACCGATGCCATCTTCAATATCGGCTTTGCCTGGGCGGCGGCCCGGCTACTGCCGCCGGGGGTCTACATTGCCATGAATGGCGAGGTGTTCGAGGCGGGAGCGGTGCGCAAGAACCTGGAGGCCCAGAAGTTCGAACGTATCGATGACGCAGCCCGGTAGCGCTCGCTAAACCGAATCGATTTCTGACCGGGTCAATTCCCGAAACTGGCCCGGTGCCAGCCCTGCATCCAGTTCAATCGCGCCGATACGTTGTCTGTGCAGTGCCGTGACATGGTTTCCCACCGCCGCCAGCATGCGTTTGACCTGGTGGTAACGGCCTTCGCTGATGGTCAGCTCTATCTCCTGTTCGGAACAGGCCACCACCTGCGCCGGTCGCGTGGCCGTGTCTTCTCCGTTGAGCTGAATGCCTTGTTCCAGGGCCTGTCGGGCTTCTGCCGTTAATGGCTCGGCCAGTTGTACCCGATAGGTTTTCGGGCAGTCCCGCCGGGGCGAGGTAACCCGGTGCGACCACTGGCCATCGCTGGTGAGCAGCAGGAGTCCGGTGGTGTCTTTGTCGAGCCGTCCGGCAATGTGCACCTGCCGCGCCAGTTCCGGTGGCAGCAGGTCCAGCGCGGTGGGCTGGCTGCTGTCGGTGGTGGCGCTGATCACGCCGGCGGGTTTGTGCAGCATCAGGTACAGCTCGCCGGGCAGGGTCACCGGCTCGCCGTCGAGCAGCACGCTGTCTCCGGTGTTGATGTTGGCGCTGGTGCTGCGGCACAACTGACCGTTCACCTGAACCCGCTTGCCGGTGATTGCCCGCTTGGCGTCTTTGCGGGACAACCCGGTGCCGTTGGCAAGGTATTGGTCCAGGCGCATCAGCAAGCATGTCCCTGAGCCGGCGGGGCCAGTGTGGCCAGGCACAGCACCGGCAGCTCTCCGGTCAGCCGGGCCCAAAGCAGTGGCAGGGCGTCCGGATTGACGGCCGGCCGGCCCAGTCTGCCGCTGGGGATCGGGGCTAAACCCTGATCCGAGAGGTTCGCCAGGGTAAAGGTAAACGGGTGCGCGCCGGGAATGCCCAGGCGGATGTCGGTGGCGGTAATCTGTTGGTCGGCCTGCTCATAATGCAGGAAGCCGCGGGTGAACCACTCAAGGCGCCGGGCTTCCGGCAGGTCTGCTACCCGGGCCCGGAGCACCGGATTGCGGGAGAAGTATTCCAGTGACAGTTCCGGCGTGCGATCCAGAAAACCGGTAACAATCTCCACCCGGGTGTCGTCGGTGATGGCCGTGGCTCGCCATAACAGGGTATTGAACGGCATGGGTTGTACCATCAGTGCCGGCTGTTCCAGCCCGGCCCGGGCCAGTGCCGGTTGAACCCTGTCGGTGATGATCTGCTGTGCCACCAGCGTCCAGCCCAGATACAGGGTGGATAGTCCCAGTGCCAGGCTCAGCGCGGTGCGAGCCGGCGGGCGCACCAGAAACGCCAGGCAGCCTGCCAGCAGCGGCAGGGTGTAGAGCGGGTCAATAATGAAAATACTGTTGATAGCCACCGGAGTGCCGAACGGCCAGAACAGCTGGGTGCCGTATGTGGTGAGCGCGTCCAGCAGGGGGTGGGTGATCAGGATAAGTGCTACCAGCGCCAGCCATCGCCGGTAGCTTATGACAGGCTTCCAGCGCCACAGGCCCCAGGCGATCAGCAGCGACAGGGGCGCGAGAATCAGCAGGGAATGGCTGAAGCCCCGGTGCTGGGTAAAGTTGGCGACCGCGGTGCCATAGTCGATGACTACGTCGAGGTCCGGCAGGGTGCCCAGCAAGGCGCCGGTCAGCAGTGCCGACCGCCCCAGGGTTTTGCCGGCCACAGCTCCGGCCAGGGTGGCGCCAAGGGCGGCCTGGGTAATGGAGTCCATGGTTCAGCTACCGGCCTGGATATCCAGCGCCTGCAGCAGTTGCCCGGACGGAAAGCCGTCGGCAATAAGGCCTTCGGCTTTCTGGTACTGGCGGATGGCCTTGCGGGTGTTGGAACCCAGAATGCCGTCAGGCTCGCCGCTGCTGTAGCCCTTGGCGTTCAGGCTTTCCTGCAGCTGCAAGATCTGGTCCCGGGACAAGGCAGGCTGGTCTTCCGGTGGCGGGTTCTGCAGGCCGCCGGCACCGGCCACCCGGTCGGCCAGGTGGCCAACGGCGATGGCGTAGAACTCCGAGCGGTTCCAGCCCATGATGACCCGGAAGTTGCTGTAAGCCAGGAAGGCCGGGCCCTGGTGGCCGCTGGGCACCACCAGTGCGGCTTCAATGGGCTCCCGGGCCAGGGCATTGCCGAAGGCATCGGTAATGCCCAGTTTCCGCCATTCTGCCAGGGGCAGCCGGCGGCCATCGGCCTGGCTGAAGTCAAAGTTTTCGGGCAGTAACACTTCCCGGCCCCAGCGGTAGTCGCCGTCCCAGCCCATGGATTCCAGGAACCTGCCGGCCGACATCATGGCATCGGGCAGGCTGTTCCACAGGTCCCGGCGGCCATCGCCATCGGCGTCTACGGCGTGTTTCAGGAACACCGTGGGCATGAACTGGACGTGGCCCATGGCGCCGGCCCAGGAGCCTTCCATCTGTTCTGCCGGAATGGCGCCCTCGTCGATAATGCGCAGGGCGGCAATCAGCTGTTCGGTGAAGAAGGTCGTGCGGCGCGGGTCACAGGCCAGGGTGGTCAGGGCACTGGGCACCTGCATCTTGCCGAAGTAGCTGCCGTAGTTGGTTTCCAGGCCCCAGAACGCCACCAGGTAGGGCGCAGGCACACCGGTTTCCCGGGTCACCCGGGCCAGCAGGTCCTTGTGCTCGGCCAGCATTTCCCGGCCCTTGCTGATCCGGCTTTCGTTAACCCGGCGGTTCAGGTAGTCGGCAAAGGTGGTGGTGAACTCCGGTTGCCGGCGGTCCAGTTCGATGACTCGTTCCAGGTAGCTGACATCGGCCATCACCCGGCTGGCGGTGTCGGCACTGACACCGGCCTGGACCGCTTTGTCTTGCAGGCCTGCCTTGCACTCTGCAAAGGCGGCGTCGGTCATGGTGGGTAGTTCTGCCATCGAAGCCTGGCTGGTAAAGAGCAGGGCTGGCAGGAAAAGGGCAGTCAGGGCGTGACGTACTGGCCCCGGCATCGGCTGATTGGCCACAGTAAAACCTCGCAAGATGAATGGGCGGGTATGAATGCCATGTTAGCGCGTTTTTACGGTTCGGAAATACCGCTGAACCGGCCCGGGAGTGACAATTCTTTAATCCCGGAGTTCCGGTACCCGTTCTACCAGTCGCTCGCGGGGGAAGTGGCAGATGAATTCGCTGCCGTCGCCGGGTTTGCTGCGGATTTCAAGGTTGCCATCGTGGTTGATCAGCACGTGTTTGACGATGGCCAGTCCCAGGCCGGTGCCACCGGTGTCTTTATGCCGGCTCGGGTCGGCGCGGTAGAAGCGCTCGGTCAGGCGGGGAATGTGAACCGGGTCGATGCCGATACCGCTGTCTTTGACGGACAGATGGGCGCCGTCGCGATTGGCCGTCCAGGATACAGTCACTTCGCCTTCCGCCGGCGTGTACTTCACGGCGTTGAACACCAGGTTGGAGAAGGCACTGCGCAGCTGGCTTTCATCGCCACGCAGCAGCCGGTGGTCGGAAATATTCACGGTAATGCGGTGCTGTTTGCTGCCGCTCAGGGCCTGGGCGTCGTGACAGATCTGGTTCAGCAGGGCATCCATGTCGGCAAGGGTGTCATCTACCGTGTGTTCACCGGTTTCAATACGCGACAGCAGGATCAGGTCGGTAATCAGTGCTTCCATCCGGGATGACTGGGCGGCCATGGTGTTAATGGCCCTGCGCCACTTGGGTGGCAGTTCGTCGGCATGGTCAACGAGGGTTTCCAGGTAGCCGCTGATTACCGTGAGCGGGGTGCGCATTTCATGGGAAACGTTGCCCACGAAGTCCCGGCGCATCTGTTCCAGCTGGTACAGCCGGGTAACGTCCTTGGCCACGATCAGGCGGTCGTCGTCGCCGAACAGGCTGATCTGGATTTGCAGGTGGAGATGGGGCTTGGCCGGGGAGTTCAGTTCCAGCGGTTCCCGGTAGTCCCGGGAGTCGAAGTAGGCCTTGAAGGCCGGGTTTCGGATCAGGTTGTGGATGTACTGGCCCCGGTCGGTGCTGCGCCGGAACCCCAGCAGGTATTCGGCTGAGCCGTTCCACCATTCCATGGCGCCCCGGGCGTCGGTCATGATCACGCCGTCGCGCATGGCGTTGGTGGATTCCTGAACCCGGTTGATGCGGGCCCGGAGGCGGTCCTGGGTACGCAGGTGGCCCTGGTGCAGCTTGTTCAGGCCGTCAAAGATGCTGCCCCACATGCCGATACTCTGGGGCGCTTCTTCACTGGCGTCCGGGTTGCCCAGCCACTGGTACAGGCGGCGGGCCTGGATCAGGGTCCACCAGAGGTAACCCACCAGGCCAACGAGCAGGCCGTATACCGGTTCACCAAAATACAGGCCAACCAGCGTGGTGCCGGCCAGGCTGGCCAGGATCAGGCGCAGATATCGTGACCAGTTGTGTTGCATCAGGCGCAGCCTTGTTCTGTGTTCTGTGTTCTGGTGTCAGGCCAGTGGCCGAAGTGGTTATGCGACCCTGGTGGAGAACCTGTAGCCAGTGCCCCGGACGGTCTGGACCAGGTGGTCGTAGCGGTCGCCAAGGGCCTTTCGCAGGCGCCGGATATGTACGTCTACCGTGCGCTCTTCAACATAGACATTGCCACCCCAGACCTGGTCCAGCAACTGCGACCGGGTATAGACCCGTTCCTGGTGGGTCATGAAAAACTGCAGCAACCGGTACTCGGTGGGGCCCATGGTCAGGGCGCCTTCCGGCGTGGTTACCCGGTGGCCGACCGGGTCCAGGGTCAGCCCGTCCACTTCGATCGGGCTGTCGACGCCGGCCGGCGTTGCCCGGCGCAGTACCGCTTTCAGCCGGGCAACCAGTTCCCGCGGGCTGAAGGGCTTGGTGATGTAATCATCGGCGCCGACTTCCAGGCCCTGGATCTTGTTGTCTTCCTCAACCTTGGCGGTCAGCATGATAATCGGGATGTCGGCGGTTGCCTCTTCCTTTTTTAGCCTCCGTGCCAGCTCGACACCACTGGTGCCCGGCAGCATCCAGTCCAGCAGGATCAGGTCTGGCTGCCGGTCAACAACCAGGGCGTGGGCCTGGCGGGCGTCCTCTGCCTCGAGGTAGTCGTAATCAGCCATTTCGAGGGCCACGGCGATCATTTCGCGGATGGCTGGCTCGTCATCGACGATCAGGACAGTTTTTCCATTCATGTGCTTCAACCTGTGTCAGAACCCCGGGAGCAGGATTTGCGCTCCCCAGTAATGTTGCTGGCTCATTACAACGCGTCTTTGTTACAAGTATATGACACGATTGAGTTAGCAGCGGTTCCGTGCCAGCTGGCGACTCAGAGAAGCTGGTCGGCCACCAGCCCGGCAAATACCGCAAACCCGGCCCAATTGTTGTTCAGGAAGGCCTTGAAACAACCTTCCCGGGCACGGTCGCGGGCCAGGTACTGGTGATAGGCAAACAGGCCTGCCATTACCGCCACGCCCAGATACCAGAACGCGCCCAGTTCTGCCTGGCCTCCTACAATTACCAGGATCAGCACCACCAGCGCCTGCAGTATGCCGATGATCGCCCGGTCGGCTTCGCCGAACAGGATGGCGGTGGATTTAATGCCGATTTTCAGGTCGTCATCCCGGTCCACCATGGCATAGAGCGTATCGTAGGCCACGGTCCACAACACGTTGGCGGTGAACAGCAGCCAGGTAAGCTGGCTCAGCTCGTTGGCCTGTGCGGCCCAGGCCATGGGGATGGCCCAGGAGAACGCGGCCCCCAGAAACAGCTGGGGCAGGTGGGTGTAGCGCTTCATGAACGGATAGATAAACGCCAGCAGGGCGCCACCGAAGGACAGGTACAGGGTCAGCCGGTTGGTGAACAGTACTACCATCAGGAAGGAAACCAGGCACAGGCCCAGAAACAGGGCAACGGCTTCCCAGGACTGGATGCGGCCGGTGGTCAGGGGGCGGTCCTGGGTGCGTTTTACGTGGCGATCCCAGTCCCGGTCGGCAAAGTCGTTGATGGCGCAGCCGGCGGCCCGCATAAAGAACACGCCCAGGGTGAAGATAATGACGTTGGCAATAGAGGGGCTGCCGTCGCCGGCCAGCCAGAGTGCCCAATAGGTCGGCCAGAGCAACAGCAGGCTGCCGATAGGCCGGTCAATGCGAAGCAGGCGGGCGTAGTCGGCCAGGCGTGCCTGGACAGGGTCTGGCAGGGCATTCTGCAACATGGTGCGCTCTTCCGTGGGTCAGGTGCGTGGCAAACACCGGATTATAGCCAGCCCGGGCCCGGGGGTTAAACCGAAGCTTACCGGTACAGCACCGGCAACAGGTATTCACCCACCATCAAGGCGTTGTTGCCGTGGTGGAACAGGGAGCGCCGGGCCAGCCGGGGCTGAAGCGGATGATCGGGCAGGCACAGGCCGGTTTCCAGCGGCCCCCGTGACCAGTCCGGGCTGCTGAACAGAAAGGCACCGAGGGGCTTGTTGCCCAGGTGGCGCAGCTGCCTGCCCTTGCCTTCAAAACACTGGTGGGGGATGACCGTGCGGGCCAGGACCCAGGGCTGGCCATCGCCGCACAGGCGGACTTCGCGGATCCAGGCCTGTTGCCGGGGCTGCAGCCCGAGCCGGCGAACCTCTTCCGGGAACGGCGTGGCGTAGCCTTCGCGCGCGACTTCCACATGGAAGCTCTCGAGGCACCGGTGCTTCAGGGCCTGGGTGAAAGACCCCTCCACCTGCAGCCAGTAGCGGGCCGGGCCGTGAACCTCCGGGTTGCGCAGCCCGGCCGCAGCCAGCGACCGGTACCAGCGGGTAGGCGGGATCTTCAGGCTGTTTTCCCGGTCAGAGTCCTTTGACAGCATAGATGCCGGGGGCGTTACGCCAGTAACCTTTGTAGTCCATGCCGTAGCCGAACAGGAAGCGGTCTTCAACGCAGAGGCCGGTGAAGTCGGCTTTCAGGCCCGGACGGGCCTTGCGTTCGTGAATCTTGTCGACCAGTACCGCGGTCAGCACTTCCCGGGCGCCGTGGGCCAGGCAGTAGTCAGCGATGGCGCACAGGGTGGTGCCTTCATCCAGGATGTCGTCGACAATCAGCACCGTGCGGTCTTTCATGTCGGATTCCGGCTGGAGTTTCCACTCGAGGATGCCGCCGGTGGTTTCCTGGCGGTAGCGGGTGGCGTGCAGGTATTCCGCCTGCACCGGGAATTTGAGGCGGGGCAACAGCTGGCCGGTTGTGATCAGGCCACCGTTCATAACGCAGAACAACAGCGGGTTACTGTCTTTCAGGCGATCGGTGATGGCCGAGGCCATGGTGTCGATGGCGGCACTTACCTGTTGTTCGTCTACCAGGCAGTCGGCTTCAGCCATGACCTGGTTCATTTCGGCGACGGTATCGGTCATAACGGTCGGTCCTGTCGTAAAACCGGCGATTATACCGAACCGGTTGCCCTGAAGGGAGGGGCAGATGGTGAACGGACTATCTGTAATCATGCCTATTGGCACAAAACCCGGACAACCGGCGTCTCGCGTGGCATTGGTCACAGACCGGGTGGAGGGTATTATGGCGCACGGAATTTTAATGGAGAGCAAGTATGAAGAAGTGGCAGTGTGTAGTGTGTGGCCTGATTTACGACGAAGCTGAAGGCTGGCCGGAAGACGGCATCGAGCCGGGCACGAAGTGGGAAGATGTGCCGGATGACTGGGTATGCCCGGACTGTGGCGTGGGCAAGGAAGACTTCGAGATGATCGAAATCGGCTGATTAACGGAGCAGGACTATGACCGACCAGGCACCGATTGTAATAGTAGGCACCGGATTGTCCGGATACTCGCTGGTGCGGGAACTGCGCAAGCTGGATAAAACCACTCCGGTGGTGATGGTAACCGCAGACGACGGCGTGAATTACTCCAAGCCGATGCTGTCCACCGGCTTTACCAAGGGTAAGGATGCCAAAGGGCTGGCCCAGGGCGACACCGAGGCAATGGCCGAACAGCTGTCGGTGGACATTCGCACCTACAGCACCGTTACCGGTATTGATACCGGTGCCCGCGAGCTGGTGCTGGGCGACGAGCGGCTGGCCTACAGCAAACTGGTGCTGGCCTGGGGCGCGGATGTGATCCGCCTGGGCCTGGACGGTGATGGCCTGGACCGGGTCTATTCGATCAACGACCTGCTGGATTACCGGGCGTTCCGCAAGGCCCTGGAAGGTGGCAAGCGGGTGGCCATCATGGGTGCGGGGCTGATCGGCTGTGAATTTGCCAACGACCTGCGCAACGGCGGTTATGAGGTGGATGTGATTGCCCCGGATGCCGCCGTTATGCCCAGTTTGCTGCCGGAGGCGGCCGCCAACGCCGTGCAGCAGGAGTTGCAGGCCCTGGGTGTGAACTTCCACCTGGGCACGGTGGTACAGCGGGTGGATCGCGACGGGCAGGGCGTAAAGCTGGCGCTGGCCAACGGCGGCACTCTGGCGGCAGACCTGGTGGTTTCGGCGGTCGGTCTGCGGCCGCGCACCGAGCTGGCCCGTGCCGCCGGCATTGAAGCCGGCCGCGGCATTGTGGTCAACCGGGCCCTGGAAACGTCGGCACCGGATGTCTATGCCCTGGGTGACTGCGCCGAGGTAGACGGCCAGGTGTTGCTGTATGTATTGCCGTTGATGGCCTGTGCCCGCGCCCTGGCGAAAACCCTTACGGGTGAACGCACTGAGGTGAGCTACGGTGCCATGCCGGTGATGATCAAAACTCCTTGTTGTCCCACAGCGGTGTGCCCGCCACCGGCCGGTGCCGAAGGCGAATGGGACATCGAGCAGGAGGGTTCAGACGTGAAAGCCCGTTTCCTGTCGCCATCGGGCGAGGTGCTCGGCTTTGCGGTGACCGGCCGGTTTGCCGTGGAAAAACAGGCGTTGTCGCGGGAAGTGCCGCCCATCCACAGTGACTGAGCGTTGCGAAATTGTTTCACCTGAGGTAGAAATTCTTTCGTAAGCTAAGGAGCTGGCCGCTGGCTCCTGACCAAAACAACAGGAGCATGCATGCTGGAAATAACCCGGAAGCTGATTGATTTGCTGGATTTGTCGCCCATCGGAGATGATCATTTTCAGGGTGACAGTGAGGATCTCGGCTTTCCCCATGTGTTTGGCGGCCAGGTGCTTGGCCAGGCGTTGATGGCGGCCAGCCGTACCGTTGAAGGCCGGTTGTGCCATTCATTGCACGCCTACTTCCTGCGCCCCGGCAACCACAGCATGCCGATTGATTATGAGGTTCAGCGGGTTCGCGATGGCGGCACATTTTCGGTGCGCCGGGTCATTGCCCGCCAGGACGGCAAGGAAATCCTGACCGGTTCCATGTCATTCCAGGTGGCCGAGGAAGGGCTCAGCCACCAGTTCCCGATGCCGGAAGCGCCAGCACCGGAAACCCTGAAATCCGAACAGGAACTGGGTCAGTTGCTGGTGGACCAGGTGCCGGAGAAGCTTCGGGACCTGCTCACCCGGGACCGGCCCATCGAGATCCGCCCGGTGAACCCCGGCAACCCGCTCAAACCGGAGAAACAGCCGCCTTACCGCCAGAACTGGTTCCGGGCTCTGGGGCCACTGCCGGATGATCCGGTCTTGCACCGCTGCCTGCTGACCTACGCGTCGGATTTCTCGTTCCTCGGCACCTCCATGGCACCCCACGGCCGCACGTTCATGAACCGGAACATGCAGGTAGCCAGCCTGGACCATGCCATCTGGTTCCACCGGGACTTCCGGATGGACGAATGGCTGCTGTACGACAAGGACAGCCCCAGTGCCTCCGGCGGTCGTGGTTTCAATCGGGGTAATTTCTTCACCCGGGATGGCGTACTGGTGGCTTCGACCACTCAGGAAGCGTTGATCCGGGAACGGCAGGGCTGATCTGCCAGCCAGTCGATAATGCGGTCAAAAGGTTGCGGCCGGGCCAGGATATAACCCTGAACCAGGTCGCAGCCCATGCTCTCCAGCAGCTTCAGTGTTTTCTCACTCTCCACGCCCTCTGCCACCACGGTGTAGCCCAGGCTGTGGCACATCTCGATGGTGGTGCGCACAATGACCCGGTCCTCCTCCCGCTCTGCCAGCTCGGTGATCAGTGAACGGTCGATCTTGATCTCGCTGGCGGGCAGCTGCTTGATGTATGACAGCGAGGAATAGCCGGAGCCGAAGTCATCAATGGACAAGGGGATGCCCGCGGCATTGATGGCTTTCAGGGCTTTCAGGGAGTTGGCCGGGTCCTGCATCATTGAGGTTTCCGTTACCTCGAAGGCCAGGTCTCCGGCGGGGCACTGATAGCTCTGCATCATTCGTTGCACAAACACCGGGAAGTCCGGCTCCCGCAGGTTGTTGGGGGAAATGTTGACGGCGATACGAGTCGGGGCGCCCTTTGCCGCCAGCTTTTCCCGTATTTCCAGTGCTTCCCGCAGCACCCAGCGGGTGAGCGGTTTGATCAGGCCGGTTTGCTCGGCCAGTTCGATCACTTCATGGGGCGGGACTTGCCGCTCCCGGTCCGGCCAGCGGATCAGGGCCTCGAAGCCGGTAATGTCTCCGCTTTTCAGGCACTGCTTGGGTTGCAGGTACAGGGTCAGCTGGTTCAGCTCCAGTGCCTGCCGAAGCTCGGACACCAGGGTCAGCCGTTCGGTGCTGTAGGAATCCTTCGACGGCTTGTAATAGGCCACACCCCGTTCCCTGGCCCGTTCCGAACCCTCGGCAATGACGGCTCGCCGGATCAGGGTGTTCACGTCCGTGCCATGATCGGGGTAGATGGCCACCCCCAGCTGGGGGGTGAGCGGTATCTGCATGCCCAGGAAGTCAATGGGCTGGCGGATAACTTCGATATCCCTGAGTACGTGGCGGGGTACGGATTCTGTGCGGTCAGCGTAACTGATCAGCGCGAAGGTTTGCGGGTCCAGGCTGGCCAGGTAGAAGTCCCGGCCCTCGCTCTGTTCTATGGCGACAATGCCGGGCACCTTACGGGTGACATCGTTGAACTGCCGTGATGCCAGTTCCAGTATCCGGTCGGTATTGCGGTGCCCGAGCGTCTTGGTCACGGCATACAGGTTGTTCAGGTGAATGACTGCAATGCCCAGCCGTTGCTTCGGGTTGCGGCGGATCAGTTCGCTCACCCGCAGCTCGAAACTGCTGCGGTTGGGTAGCCCGGTCAGCGGGTTGTGCAGGGCCTGGTCCATCAACTGCAGTTCCGCGTTACGGCGGGCTTCCAGTGCGTGCAGTTCCGCTTCCCGCGAGTGCAGGCGGTCCTGCCGTTCCCGGTAGATCCGGATTGCCAGGGCCAGGCTGAGCAGCATGGCTTCCAGGGCCGAGCCCAGTTCCATGCCGTAGGAGGTAATAAAGCTGTTGGGAATCCAGCCGTATTTGTTGGCGGCCGTGATCGCGCTGCCGAGGGTCAGTGCCGCCCAGGCCAGGGTGTAGTACATAGCCTGGGGGTTGCCCCTGAGCCACTGCAGGGGGCCGATAAAGGTCAGCAGCAGCGAGCTTGGGATCACCAGGGCAACGCTCAGGCGCATACCGGTGTTGTAATCGATGAACAGGTTGGCCGCCGCCATGGCCAGGTTCAGGGACAGCACCACCAGTACCAGGCGATCCATTTTCGGGCTGACCTGTTTGAGCCGTAAAAACGCCCTGGAGAACATCAGGGTGCAACTCATGGCCAGGGGCACAATCATCGCCATGGCCCGGTTCTGTATGGTCGGACTTTCCGGCCACAGTAGCTGGTAGGTAATACCGTTCAGTCCGCCCACCAGCAACAGGTAGCCGAGGGTGGAGAGCACATAGAACAGGTAAACGGCTTCTTTCAGGGCGATAAAGACAAACAGGTTGAAGCAGATAACGGCAATCAGAATGCCGTAATAAACGGCGTGGAGCTGGCTTTCAACGGAGGCCTTTTCGAAATAGCTTCTGTTGTTCCAGAGCCGCAGTGGTGCCTGCATGGCACCTTCTGTCTGTATCCGCAGTAACACCTGGTAATTGCCGCCAGGCGCCAGTTGCAGGGGGAACAGGAAGTGGGGGTGTTGTACCGGCCTCTCGGCAAAGGGCATGCGGTCGCCGGTTATTACTTCCCGCAGTAACCGGTTGTCTTTAAACAGATAGAAGCCGATAGCGTCGAGCTGAGGATAGCTGATTTCCAGCAGGTTGCTGTTGCTTGCGTCGGTCACCGGGAACCGGAGCCAGATCTGGTCCCGGATATAGCCAAAATTGGGGGTCTGGTCCGGCAGCCTCTGCCATTGATCCGAGGCCATGACTTCGCTGGCGGTGACGCTGGCATCCGGGGGCAGGCGCAGATACTCCATTTCCGGAATATAGGAAGCCGGTGCCGCATGGAGGTGAAGCGACAAAGTCAGCAAAGCTGTCAACGCTGCCAGAAGCCGGGCCAGTTTCATCAGGATCTGTTGTTACCGTTATTATCGTTATGGGTCGAGTATGGCCTGTCGCTGCGGGTGGCTCAAGGGCAGCCAGACAGAGTTTTGGCAACTTGTGTAAATAATAGTCAGATTCCGTTAGCCCAGTCTTTGACCCAGGGCAGGGCTTCGGCTTCAGGCTCCATGGTTTCCAGCGCGTCTATGCGCAGGGTTTCCCCTACCTTGCGGGCAGCGGTTTCGTACAGGGCTTCTTCCATCAGGTCGCCGGCGCCGCAGAAGGTGTCACCGTAGGAGCTGTCGCCCAGCACGATAATGCCGAAAGGGCGACCGGGCTGCTGTGGCAGTTGTTCCCGCAGCGCCAGGTAAAACGGCAGCAGGTTGTCAGGGATTTCCCCCTGGCCGGTCGTAGAGGTGCAGACCAGCAGGGCGTCGTCATTGCCGGTGATGTCTTCCAGGGCCGGGGTCTCCAGCACGGTCACCTGGTGCCCTTCGGCTTCAAGCTCTTCCATGATCTTGCGGGCGGTCAGCAGGGCGCCGCCGTAAACACTGCCGGTGAGTATTCGAATTGCTGCCATGTTACTGCCTTATATCTGTTCAGGTATCTGCATTGCCGGCAGAGATGGTAATGCTGCGATGGGCAGCGCTCAAGCCGGGTTTTCCGCAGCAGGCTGGCTGTCCTGGCTGCGCACCCTGGGGGCGATGCGGTTGCGGCCATCTTCCTTGGCGCTGTAAAGGTTGGTGTCGGCCAGTTTCAGAAGTTCGTTGACGGACCCGGCCTTGGAGATCGAGCAGACGCCGGCACTGATGGTCACCGGCAGGATCTGCTCCTGGTGGCGGAACTCGGTGGCCGCCACTTCCGCACGCAATCGCTCGGCCAGTGTCAGGGCCTGCAGCAGGGTGGTGTCGGGCAGCAGGATCAGGAATTCCTCACCTCCCCAGCGCGCCGCGATATCCGTTTGCCGGATCACCTTGCGCACCAGGCTGGCAAAGTGCCGGAGGGCGGCATCGCCGGCATCGTGGCCGAAATCGTCGTTGACCCGTTTGAACAGGTCCAGGTCGATCAGCACCACGGAAAAGTGGTGCCCGGAGCGCTGGTAGCGGGAAAACTCGGCGGCAAGGCGGTTGTGCATATCCCGCCGGTTGGCCAGGCCGGTAAGCTCATCGGTACGCGCGGCTTTTTCATGGCTTTCGGCCAGTTTCAGCAGTTTGTTGCGGGCCTGCAGACGGCCGGCCTCCAGCACAAAGCAGAAAATGGATTCGAAGGTGAGGGTGGCGAAAAAGCGTATTTTGAAGTCAGTGGAGTATTCGGCGGCTACTCCGGGCAGGTTGGGAAACTGGAATACGATGATCGCCAGCAGATAGCAGAACAGCAGGATTGCGGTGCCGCCCTTCAGGCTGGTGAGGAAAAACAGTAGCGGTGGGAACACGTAGAACCACAGGGGGCCGGTGTTGCCTTCGCCGCCCGAGGCGATCAGGTAGGCAAACAGCAGGGCAACGGTAATCAGCAGTCCCGCCTTCTGCACCAGCCGGTTGCCGGTCCGCAAATACCAGAGCATATTGGCCAGCACCGGTATATTGAACAGCCAGAGCACGATGGCATGGCTGTGATGGTCGGCAAACCAGGCCTTGAGGCCGATGCCGGTGAGGAACAGCAGCGCCATGGCCGATAACCCGTTCAGCAGGAGGGAAATCTGCTGTTCTTCGTGCTCGGACGATATGATCTGGTTGGGTCGGTAGCTGGCCGTCATCTTGTGTTGTTCTTTTTGACAGGTTTTTGCCAAGTATGCGCCAAAAAACCGCGGCTTTGGAGTGATGTCCGTCCGGTTTGTGATCTTTAGCCCCCCATGACAGTTCGGTTTCAATTTTATGATAAAAAATTTATAGTTTGCGCGCGGCAAAATTGCCTGAACTCATTCCGTTCACAAGAGACCCAATTGTTTATGGCCCGTTCCAGCAGCTTTCTGGATAACCTTCTCAGCAGCCCCTCTACGGAACGGTACAGGGTTGGTTTCAGTGTTCTGTTCCTGCTCTGTGTCTGGTTGATTGTCGGCTCATTCAGTCAGGGATTACCCAACAGCATGTTGCTGATGGCCGCAGCGGTCATCGGCGGTTATATGGCCATCAATATCGGTGCCAATGATGTTGCCAACAACGTGGGCCCCGCGGTGGGTTCCGGTGCCTTGTCACTGGGCGCCGCCGTGTTGCTGGCGGCGGTGTTCGAGGCAGCCGGCGCGCTGATTGCCGGTGGCGACGTGGTCTCTACCATCAAGGGCGGCATTATTGACCCTACCACCCTGGAAGATCCCCGCGCCTTTGTC
This sequence comes from Marinobacter sp. L-46, assembly GCF_056859535.1. Taxonomy (NCBI): domain Bacteria; kingdom Pseudomonadati; phylum Pseudomonadota; class Gammaproteobacteria; order Pseudomonadales; family Marinobacteraceae; genus Marinobacter; species Marinobacter sp. L-46. Next base: position 39,890 of record NZ_JBSXOP010000050.1, on the reverse strand, counting down.
TGGCTGATGACGGCAGCTTTGCTGGCCGGCGCACTTTGGCTGAACCTGGCCACCTGGATGGGCGCGCCGGTTTCCACGACCCACTCCATTGTAGGCGGTGTGCTGGGTGCCGGTATCGCGGCCGGTGGCTGGGCCATCGCCGACTGGGGTGTGATGGGCAAGATTGCGGCCAGCTGGGTGATCTCTCCGGTATTGGGTGGTGCCCTGGCGGCGCTGTTCCTGTTTGCCATCAAGAAAACCGTGCTGTACCGGCAAAACCTGGTGTCGTCGGCCCGCACCTTTGTGCCTGTCCTGGTATCGATCATGGCCTGGGCGTTCACCACCTACCTGATGCTCAAGGGCGTGAAGAAAATCGTCAAGGTGGACTTCCTGTCGGCGTCGATCATGGGCCTGGTGGTGGCTGCCGTGGTGTGGTTCATCATGCGTAACCTGGTGAGCCGCCGTGCCGCGACCATGGAGAACAGCTCCAAGGGCGTGAACACGCTGTTCACCTGGCCGCTGATCTTTGCCGCCGCGTTGCTCAGCTTTGCCCACGGCGCGAACGACGTCGCCAACGCCATCGGGCCGCTGGCTGCGATCAACGATGCTATTCGCGCCGGTGGTGGCGTGGTGACCTCTGCCAGCATTCCGCTGTGGGTCATGATGGTGGGTGCGCTCGGCCTGGCCGTTGGCCTGATGCTATTCGGCCCGCGCCTGATCAAGACCGTGGGCAGCGAGATTACCGAGCTGGACAAGACCCGGGCCTTCTGTATCGCCCTGTCTGCAGCACTGACGGTAATCCTCGCGTCCCAGCTGGGCCTGCCGGTCAGTTCAACCCATATCGCTATCGGTGGCGTGTTTGGTGTGGGCTTCCTGCGGGAGTACCTGAAGTCCAACTACGCCAGCCAGCTGCACAAGATGATCGAGCACCATGACCCGGCGGACCAGGAACGCCTGAAGCCGTTCCTTGACGATTTCCGCAACGCCTCTGTGGAGGAAATGGAAAAGCTGCTCAAGCAGGCAAAGAAGAAAAAGGAGCAGGTGCCGCTGTCCAAGTCTGAACGCAAGCGCCTGAAGAAGATTTACAAGGAAGAGATGGTCAAGCGTTCCCACCTGGTGAAGATTGCCGCAGCCTGGATTATCACCGTGCCGGCGTCCGCCCTGATGGCTGCGTTCCTGTTCTTCGCCCTGCGGGGTTTGATGGTTTAATGCCGGGCGGGGCTGGTTAGCGCCCCGCGGTTTGGCCATACTATGAGCATCAGGCCCTGTGCGGGCCGTTTTGCTTCAACGCTATTTTTCAGGGAGTCAGGAATGAGTTCATCTTCCGAGAGCCGTCAGGCCAGAATGATTGAAGAGTTACGGGTGTTTATCAAGAAGGTGATGAGCGAGCCGACCATCGCCGTAAAGTCCATGGAGATTGCCCGTAAGTACAAGGGTGAGCCCAATGCTGACGAGTTGATTGCCCGCGAGATCAGCGCCAACACTACGATCCGTATTCCGGAGACCTGGAGTGAGGCGGACAAGATGTTCCTGGAGATCCTGCACGAGGTGCTGGATGACGAAGAGGCCCTGTATTAAAGCTTAGCCAGGTGCAGGGCAGGGTGTGCGAGGAGCTGTTCAAAAACCGCTCCTTCGGCACATCCCTGTGGCGCTTCTGCTCCGCCATCCCTGGCTCCGCAAATTTTTGAACAGCTCCTCGCACACCCCGCCCCGGGCATAGTTCATGCCGCCATCGCACCAGCTACTTCTCATCTTAATGAATGAGCCGTATTATCCCTGAGCTGACTTCAGCCTGGGTTTTGCCTTTGATGGTCGGGGGCTCAATACGGCTTCTGCCATCTGATGCAGGATGGCGATCTCATCGGCAATGCCGTCTTCCTTCGACAATTCCCGCTGTTCCTTCAGGATGTCTGCCAGGATCTCCGGCGTTGTTAGCGGGTTAGCCAACACCACCCGAAACACGATGCACGGGAAGTGGTAATAGCGGGCCGGTTCCAGTCGGGTTCGGGACACGAATGCTTTGCCGCGTTCCCGCTGGGTTTTCTGGATGAACTTGGTGATGCGGTTCAGGCAGGTGTTCATTTTTTCTGCCTGCAGTTCGTCTGCGTTGGCCAGGGCTTGCTGGACCGGTTCCGGGCAGTAGCGGTAGGTCAGGATGTTGAGTTCCGGACGGGTGATGAGTTCGAAGTCCGGTTGTTCGTCGATCATGCCGGCGAAGGTTCTGGCTTTTTCGATGCCCTGGTTGATCAGGATTTCGTAGCCTTCCCGGGCCAGGATTTTCAGGCCGGAGTGGATCAGCATGGCCATGCCCGGGCGGGAGCCTTCGAGGGTGGTGCTGCCGAGGTCTCTTGAGCCTTTACGGATGATGTACTGGGCGTGGTGTTCTACCGCGCTGGCCAGGCTGGGGTCTTTGAAGACGACCAGGCCGGCACCCATGGGTACGTACAGCTGTTTGTGGGCATCGAAGGTGACGGAGTCGGCCTGTTCTATGCCCCGCAGCAGGTGTTTGTAGGTGCGGGAGAACAGGGTGGGGCCACCCCAGGCGGCGTCTACGTGGAAGTGGGCGCCGAATTCACGGGCTATGTCGGCCATGCTGTCCAGCGGGTCCACTGTGCCGGTTTCGGTGGTGCCTGCTACACCGCAGATGGCCATGACCTTGATTTTCTGTTTCTGCAGCTCCAGGCACTTGTCGCGCAGGGCGTCGGGCAGGATTCGGTTGTATTCGTCGGTTTCAACCGGCACCAGGGCATCGCGGCCCAGGCCCAGCACGTCAGCGGCTTTGCGCAACGAGTAGTGGCCGCGCTTGGAGACGACGATGGCGGCGCCTTCGTAGCCATAGTATTTCAGGGCCCGGAACAGGCCTTCTTCGTGCAGGCCGCGGAAGCTGCCTTCGGCGGGGAAGGCGCGGTTGCGGGCAACCCACAGGGCGGTCAGGTTGGCGATGGTGCCGCCGGAGCACATGGCGCCCAGGGCGTGCCGGGGGTCGTGCATCCATTTCCGGTAGAAGGAGCCGTCCTGCTGGTACACCAGCCGGTGGATCATGCCCAGCACCTGGCGCTCCATGGGGGTGAAGGCCTTGGAGGTTTCGGTTTTGACCAGGTTCTGGTTCAGGGCAATCATGATTTTTGACAGCGGCAGCATGAAGTAGGGCAGTGCCGAGGTCATGTGGCCGATAAAGGCCGGTGAGGCGGTGTGTACGGAATTGGCCACCAGTTTGTCGAGCAGGAACTGGGTCTGCTCGGAGACAAAAACGGGTTTCTCCGGGATGACGTAGTCGGAGAAGTCTTTCTCGACTTCGGACAGGTCCCGTTCGATGGCGACGATGTGCTCCTGCAGGAATCCGGCCAGGTTGCGGGAGATGTCCTGGTCGATCCGGCTCAGGGTCGACTCCGGCGCTTCGGGCACCGTGAACACGCGATACATTGCCTCTAATGAGGCCTGGGCGGATTTTTTCTTTCCGGTCATAGCACCACACACACTTAGTGGTTGTCCGTGGGTCGGTTCCGGAAACCCGGCGGACGGGGCCGGAGCTGGGTCCGGCATTGAATTTGGCTGCCTGCCGCTAGGCGAGGCATGTGTTCCCTGAGGGGCCGTAGTATAAGGCCTGTGCGGATTTGACGCTATGCCCCGGGGTTACGGGGGCATGGCTCAGAGGATTTCCCGGTGGATGTCGAGAATGGGGGCGTCTATGCGCTCCTGTATGTCTTTTTCGACCTGGTCCAGGCGCTGGGTGATTTGCTGGGCGCTGGCGCCCAGGGCGGCGACGGTCCAGGTGGCGCAGTCGAGGGCTTCGTGGTCGGCGGTTTCAGCCACGGCCAGGTCGGGTTCTTTGCCCCAGATGGCTTTCATGGCGGTGAAGGCTTTGCGTTTGGCTTTGAGGTCTTCGCAGCCGTAGAGCTGGAAGTGCAGGGTGAGGACGCCTACGTGGGGGGTGATGTCCTGGTGCTGTTGTGGGGTTTTGCCTTCTTTCAGCAGTTTTCTAAGGGCTTCTGACATGGTCTGATACCGCGTGTTGGTGCAGGAACCGGCGGGGGATGGCTTTCCAAAAACCGCTCCTTCGGCACCCCTGCGGGGTCCGGCCCACAATCGTAGATTGTGGTCGTTCGGCTGTCGCATGAAGCTTTGCTTCATAAGCGCTCGGCCGAACCCATGTGGCGCTTCTGCTCCGCCATCCATGGCTCCACACATTTTTGGAAAGCTAATCCCCGCCTGCTCTCGGGCATTGTTCGGGGAGCCCCCTTGGCCGTTTTGGCAATACACGTCGTTTGCCGCTCCAAGGGGCTGTAGTCTCAGCCTACTACAGGCGTCCCCCGTTTGATAATCGCCGCCGGGTTGGTGCCGGAGGGCAGGTTGCCGTAGTTCATGCCGCCGTTGTTTTGCAGGCGGGAGGCGCAGAAGGCGTCGGCGACGTCTTTGTCGCCAAAGCGCAGCAGCAGCGAACCCTGCATGGTCAGGGCCATGCGGTCGACGAGGTTTCTGGCGCGGTACTGGAAGTCGCTGATGTCGGCGAAGTCGTGTTGCAGTTGGGCCAGGTATTGGTCGAAGCGGCGGTCGGCGCCTTTGGCTTCGGCGGCTTCTTTGAAGAAGGCGTCGAGGGTTTCGGGTTCTTTCTGCAGGGCGCGCAGGGTATCCAGGCACTGGACGTTGCCGCTGCCTTCCCAGATGGCGTTGACGGGGGATTCCCGGAACAGGCGGGGCATGATGCAGTCTTCCATGACGCCGCTGCCGCCGATGCATTCCATGGCTTCGTAGGCGTGGTTGGGGGTGCGTTTGCAGATCCAGTATTTGCCGACGGGTGTGGCCAGGCGGGCGAGCAGGCGTTCGTGTTCGCTGTCCTGGTTGTCCATGGCCCGGGCAACCCGCATGGTGTAGGCGAGGGCGGCTTCGTTTTCGATGATCAGGTCGGCCAGGACGTTTTGCATCAGTGGCTGGTCGCTGAGGGTTGCGCCGAAGGCGCTGCGGTTGTGGCAGTGGTGCGTGGCCTGGGCGACGGCCTGGCGCATGCCGGCGGCGCTGCCGATCATGCAGTCGAAGCGGGTCATGGCGACCATTTCGATGATGGTTCTTACGCCGCGGCCTTCTTCGCCGACCATCCAGGCCAGTGCGCCGCGGATTTCCACTTCGCTGGAGGCGTTGGCGACGTTGCCCATTTTGTTCTTGAGCTGCTGTACCTGCCAGGGGTTCTTGGTGCCGTCCGGGCGCCAGCGGGGCATCAGGAAGCAGGACAGGCCGCTGGTGGTCTGGGCGAGTACCAGGAAGGCGTCGCACATGGGGGCGGAGACGAACCATTTGTGGCCGACCAGTTCGTAGGGCTGGCCGGGGCCTTGCTGGCTCATCGGGTAGGCCATGGTGGTGTTGGCGCGCACGTCGCTGCCGCCCTGTTTTTCGGTCATGGCCATGCCGATGGTGACGGAGGTTTTTTCGCTGTCCGGTACATTTCGGCTGTCGTATTCGTTGGCCAGGATTTTCGGGGCCCAGAGTTTGGCCAGGTCCGGCTGGTTCTGGATCGACGGGATGGCTGCGAAGGTCATGGTCACCGGGCAGCAGTGGGCCGCCTCTACCTGGGAGTGCAGGTAGTACTTGGCAGCGCGGGCAACGTGGGCGCCTTTGCCGGGGTTGGTCCAGGGTGAACTGTGCAGGCCATTTTCCAGGGCCACTCGCATGAGTTCGTGGTAGGCCGGGTGGAAGGTGACTTCGTCAGTCCGGTGGCCGTAGCGGTCGTGGGTGCGGAAGCCGGGTTTGTTGGCGTTGGCCTGGTTGCCGAGTTCGATGGTGTCGGCCAGGCCGGCCCAGGCCCCAAAGCGGGTGAGGTCGACGTTGGCGAAGCCTGCGCCTTCCCGCAGAACGGCTTCCCGCAGCGAGGTGTCCTGTTCGTAGAGGTTGTAGTTCTCCAGCGGCCGGGGCTGGTTGATGACCTCATGGGTGGCCGACAGGTAACGGTTGTCGGTGGCGGACCCGGTTTTGCGCTGCGGGTTGTTCATGTTTAGCTCCTGGTGCCGGTCAACCCCCGTAGGCAGAAACAGACGATGGTGTCGACCAGTTCATTGTCATTGTTGTCGTTGTCCGGTAGCTCGCTGGTCTGGGTTGGAGACAGCGGGCCTACCAGGGCTTCGGATATCGCGCCCACCAGACATGTAGCGGCCAGGCGGGTGTTCTGCTCCGGGATGGTGCCTTCGGCGATGCCTTCCCGGATGGCTTGTTCAAACAGGTTGGCGTAGGCCCTGCGGTACGCCAGTCGTTCTTCTTCTACTTTCGGGTCCACCGGCTCGGCAATCAGCGCCCAGGCTTTCATCGGGCCTTTCAGGGCCCGTTGGGCGAACTGGCGCAGGGCGTGGTCCAGACGCTGTACCGCATTGCCTGTTATGGCCAGGGCTTCGGCTACCTTGTCGACTTCGCGCTGGGTCGCCAGCCGGAAAATCTCCGCAAACAGGTCTTCCCGGGATTCGAAATGCCGGTAAATCGTGCCGGTTGCCACGCCGGCGAGGCCGGCAATTCGGGTAACTCGGGCGCTCTGGAAACCGCCGTCTGCCACGCATTCCCAGGTGCTTTCGATGATCTTCTGGCGCGCCTGGGCTTTGCGTTGGCGCATTTTTTCAGTTTCACGATAAGCCATGCCGGCTCCTTGCAAGCAGTGAATCATTATTCATTCTTTGTGTCAATTTGAAGGGCCTGACAGGTGATGGGATTGGCCCTTCAAAATCAATGGCATGCGTCTGTTTACAAAACGTTACAAAAAAGTGGTTGTCAGGAAATAGCGCCGTCAACGAAACCGGATTATAAAGACGCCAAGACGGGGCCGCAGGCGGCCGGCAGTCGAGACGGGGTGCTGCCCGGGAGGGCGTACAGGGCACCTGAAAATCTGTTTTCGTTGATGGAGAAAAGAGCATGAGTGAATTCGACGAAAGCAATCTGGAGCAGTCTGGTAACTGGGGCAGCGACAGCGAGGATAACCATTCTGTTGCCGGCCGTGCCCGGGTGAGGGCCCAGCTGCAGTCAGATATCGAAGCCTTTTTGCAGGGTGGCGGCAAGATCCAGGCAGTGGTTACCAGCTTCCGGGCTGATACCCCTCGCAAGGTGGAAGTGGGCTTTAACAACCGTTCCATCTGAGTTCCTTCCCCGATTTCCCTTCTTTACCAGGGCGGCCGGTTCGGTGCCGTCCTGGTTTTTGTCATTGAATTGTCATCCGAGTACTGCAGACTTGCCCCCGGCCCTGCAACAGGCGGCTCACCGGGTGTATGATGTCATGACTTTCCAAGGCCATCCATGTTCAGGAGGTATTTCATGCCCAAACCACGCCAGCCGCTTTCCAACCGAGCCTATCCGGCTACCCGTCTGCGCCGCAACCGTGCCAGTGATTTTTCCCGGCGCCTGGTGCGGGAAAACCAGTTGTCGGCGGACAACCTGATCTTCCCGGTGTTTGTGCTCGAAGGCGAGAACCAGCGTGAGGCGGTGCCGTCCATGCCGGGTGTGGAACGACTGAGTATTGACCTGCTGGTCGAGCAGGCGGCGGAGCTGGTTGAGCTGGGCATTCCTGCGGTGGCGCTGTTCCCGGTGGTGCCGGCGGAGAAAAAGAACCTGTCCGGCTCTGGCGCCTGGGATTCCGATGGCCTGGCCCAGCGTGCGGTGCGGGCGCTCAAGAAAGCCCAGCCGGAACTGGGTGTGATTACCGATGTGGCGCTGGACCCGTTCACCACCCATGGCCAGGACGGCATTATCGATAACGACGGTTACGTGCTCAACGATGTGACCGTAGAAGCCCTGGTGAACCAGGCCTTGTCCCACGCCGACGCCGGCGCCGATGTGGTGGCGCCCTCCGACATGATGGACGGCCGGGTAGCCGCCATTCGTGAAGCCCTGGAAGGTGCCGGTTATGTGAATACCCGCATTCTGGCCTACTCTGCCAAGTATGCCTCCAGCTATTACGGCCCGTTCCGGGATGCGGTCGGTTCCGCCGCCAACCTGGGCAAGAGCAACAAGTCCACTTACCAGATGGACCCGGCCAACAGCGACGAGGCCATTCACGAGGTGACCATGGACCTGGCGGAAGGTGCCGATATGGTGATGATCAAGCCGGGCATGCCGTACCTGGACATCGTGCACCGGGTGAAAACCGAACTGCAGGTGCCGACCTTTGTTTACCAGGTCAGCGGTGAGTACGCCATGCACATGGCGGCGGCCCAGAACGGCTGGCTGGATGGCGATGCGGTGATGATGGAAAGCCTGATGGCCATGCGCCGGGCCGGTGCCGATGGCATTCTGACTTATTTTGCCGTGCGCGCCGCGAGACTGATGAGAGACCGCGCGCGGGCGTGACGCAGGCGACCGCCTGCCCAGACAACGGATATGGATAGCGATGACTACTGAAACTGCCAAGCAGACAATCGATGCCGAACTGAGCGTGCCTGCGCCGGTTGAGCTTCCGCCGGTAGGCGAGGAAGTGAACCTGGACGCCAGCGAGAACTACTTCAACCGGGAACTGAGCCAGCTCCAGTTCAACTACCGGGTACTGAAGCAGGCGCTGGACACCACGCATCCTTTGATCAACCGGCTGATTTTCTGCTGCATTTTCAGCAGCAACATGGACGAGTTCTTCGAGATCCGGGTGGCGGGCCTGCGTCAGCAAATGAAGTACGGCCGGGAAACCGTGGGTGTGGACGGCATGCAGCCGGACCAGGTGCTGGCGGAGATCAGCCGGGTAGCCCACGAGTATATCCATGAGCAGTACGACATCCTGAACAATGTCCTGATTCCCGAGCTGGAGCAGGAAAACATCCACTTTGTGCGGCGCCGGGAATGGACTCCGGCCCAGGCAGAGTGGGTGCGTACTTACTTTGAAGAAGAGATTCTGCCGGTGGTCAGCCCCATCGGGCTGGACCCGTCACACCCGTTCCCGCGCCTGGTGAACAAGAGTCTGAACTTTATCGTGGAACTGGATGGCAAAGACGCCTTTGGCCGGGAAACCGGCATGGCCATCCTGCCGGCGCCCCGCTCGTTGCCCCGTCTGGTGCGCCTGCCGGATGAAGTCTGCGAAGGTGGCGAGAACCTGGTGTTCCTGTCGTCGATGATCCACGCCCACGCGGATGAGCTGTTCCCGGGCATGGAAGTAAAGGGCTGCTACCAGTTCCGTTTGACCCGTAACGCTGACCTTGAGCTGGAAGATGACCTGGAAGACCTGGCGTCGGCCCTGCGCGGCGAGCTGCTCAGCCGTCGCTTTGGTGACGGTGTGCGCCTGGAAGTAGCCGATAACTGCCCGGAAGAACTGGTGCAGTTTCTGTTGCGGGAGTTCGGGCTGACCGAGCGTGACCTGTACCAGGTACAGGGCCCGGTGAACCTGACCCGCCTGATGGCCGTGGGTGGTTTGGTAGACCGTTCTGACCTGACTTATTCCAGCTTCTCGCCGTCCATTCCGCGCCAGATCCGCAGCAAGGAATCGATGTTCGATGCCATCCGCAAACGGCCGATCCTGTTGCTGCATCCCTACGAGAATTTCAGCCCGGTGGTAGACCTGCTGCGCCAGGCCGCGAAAGATCCGAATGTGCTGGCCATCAGGCAGACGCTTTACCGGACCGGTGCCGATTCGGAAATTGTCGAAGCGCTGGCCGATGCCGCCCGGCGCGGCAAGGAAGTGACCGTGGTGATCGAGTTGCGGGCCCGTTTCAGCGAGGCGGAAAACCTGGAGCTGGCCAGCCGGTTGCAGGAAGCCGGGGTGATCGTGGTGTATGGCGTGGTGGGCTACAAAACCCACGCCAAGATGATCCTGATTGTGCGCCGGGAAGAAGGGCGCCTGCGCCGCTATGTGCACCTGGGTACCGGTAACTACCATGCCGGCAACGCCAGGCTGTACACCGATTACAGCTTCATGACCTGCGACGAGTCTATTGGCGATGATGTCAACAAGCTGTTCCAGCAGCTGACCGGTATGGGTAAGGCCCTCAAGATCAAGAAGCTGTTCCATGCACCGTTTACCCTGCACAACCGGCTGATCAGCCTGATCGAGCGCGAGGCCAGCTATGGCGACAAGGGCCGGATTATCTTCAAGTTCAACGCCCTGACCGAGCCGCAGATGATCAAGGCCCTGTACCGGGCCTCCCAGGCCGGCGCGAAGGTTGACCTGATTATCCGGGGCATCTGCTGCCTGCGGCCGGAAGTACCGGGGCTGTCGGATAACATCCGGGTGCGTTCGGTGATTGGCCGGTTCCTGGAGCATACCCGGGTGTATTACTTCGGTAATAATGGCCGTCCGGAAGTTTACTGTTCCAGTGCTGACGGCATGGAACGCAACCTGCTGCATCGGGTAGAAACCGCATTCCCGGTGGAAGAGCCGGCACTGGTGGCCCGGTTGCGGGAAGACCTGGATACCTACCTGGCGGATAACTGCCAGGCCTGGGTGCTACAGCCCGATGGCAGCTATATCCAGAACCAGCCGGCCGAGGGTGAAGAGCCCTTTGCCTCCCAGCTGGTGCTGTTGGAGCGCCTGACCAGCAAGCCGGTCTGAGCCCGGATACAACAATAACTACCTAGATAACAGGACTCTGATTTTGAAATTCAACAAGTGGTTGGTTGCCGGCGGAGTGATTCTGGTCGGTGCCGGCCTCGCGCCCTGGGGCGTGGGCTATGTGACCGAGCAGCAGTGGTCCCGGGCTGCCCTGGAAGTAAACGCTGCCCAGCCGTTTGTGCACCTGGAAACCCAGCAGTATCAGCGTGGTGTGCTGGCCTCCGAAGCCGCTGGCACCCTGACCATTACCGACCCGGCCCGGGGCGACAGTTACCGGATAGGCTTCCGGGTGAAGGTGTCCCACGGGGTGACCGGCAGCCTGATGGATTTCCGCCCGGACGCCGGCTGGCAGCCGGAGGGCGCCAACTGGTTTCGTGGTGAAAAGCCCCGCCTGACCCTGGAAACCCGGATTTGGGGCTCGGCCACCCTGGTGCTGGAAGCGCCGGCAATGGCGATCGACAACCCGGCATCGGGCGAGTCCCTGCGCAGCAGCGGTGGCCTGGCCAGCATCAGTGTGGGCAGTCTGGGTGAGCAGGCTGATCTGATGCTGGTGTGGCCGGCACTGTCGCTGTCCGGGCCGGAGCTGGATCTGACGGTGGAAGATGCCCACCTGGAGCAAAGCCTGTCCTGGTTAAGTGGTGATATCTGGACCGGAACCGGCACCTTGTCGGTGGAGTCCCTGTCGGTACAAAGCCCGGGTGTGGAGCCCGTGGTCCTGAATGGCCTGGCCATGACCAGTGCCAGCGAGGCGAAGGACCAGGATCGTCGGCTGGATTCAACCCTGGAGCTGGATGTGGCGTCGGTGAGCGTCGGCAGTGACGCATTCGGCCCCCAGCGGATGGCGGTTTCGGTGGATAACCTGGATGTGGCTGGCTGGAATGCCTTCAGTTCGGCCATGACAGACCTGCAGGCGATGACGGTCAAGGCCGGGGCTGGCGGTGGTGTCAGCTTCGAGCAGCAGATGGCGGTGATGCGGCGGTTTAATGAGTCGATCCGTGACCTGGCCGCTGCGGGTTTTTCGGCCGGGATCCGCGAGTTGAGCCTGGAAACGCCGGAAGGGCCGGTGCAGGGCAGCCTGGATATCTCTCATCCGGAATTGGCCGGGGCTGAAAAGGACGCCATGCTGATGGTGATGCAGGGCCTGACCGGCGAGCTGGATTTTTCCATGCCGATGGCGCTGGCCGAAGACTATGCTGCGGTGCGCATGCAGGTAGCGCCGCTGATCAAGCAGGGTTTGCTGGTTCAGGAGGGTGACCGGCTGGTGATGGATGGCCGCATGGAAGATCTGGTGCTGGACATCAACGGGCTGCAGATTCCGCTGCCACCGCTACTCTGAGCTCAGACCGCTGCCTGTGCTGGCAGCGGTTCCGCTAATTTTCCGCTTTTGCTTTTCTTCTCGCCAGCCGGGCTCAGGCCTGGCTGAATTTTTGTTTCAGCGCCTCGGCCACCGCCGGATCGACAAATTCCGAGATGTCTCCGCCCAGGGATGCGATTTCCCGGATCAGGGTGGAGGAAATGTAGGACAGGTGGTTGGCCGGGGTCAGGAACACGCTTTCGATTTCCGGGGCCAGCCGGCGGTTCATGTCGGCGAGCTGGAATTCATATTCGAAGTCGGAGACTGCGCGCAGGCCACGCAGGATGACGGTGGCGTTCTGTTCCCGCACAAATTCGGCCAGCAGGTTGCTGAAGCCGGTGACGGTTACGTTGGGTACGTGGGCGGTGGCTTTGCGTACCAGTTCGCAGCGTTCTTCGAGGTTCAGTAGTGGCTGCTTTTTCGGGTTGTAGGCGACGGCGACGACGATTTCGTCAAACATGCGGCCGGCCCGTTCTATGAGGTCGGTGTGGCCGTTGGTGATGGGGTCGAAGGTGCCCGGGTAGATGACTTTTGGCATGCGCAGCTCCTTTTGTTTGTGGGCGGTAGCATAGCAGCGTTGGGGGTTGTTCTGTAGTCCGGGACTTTGGGTGATCGGTTTTATAAATTGGTGCAGGTCACAGGCTGGGTGGCTCTGTCCGGGAAACGCTACAAGCACATCCCTGTGCGCTTGACTCCGGCCATCCATGGCCTCCGACATTCCCGGACAGAGCCACCCAGCCCGCGCCCCTGACTAAGTGCAGCCTTCCCCGGGAACTTCGTCAGCTTGTCAGTTTCTGCGCCAATCGGGTGCTGTTCCTCGCCGCCAATGCATAAACCGACAACTGCGGGTTCGCGCCGATACTCGTTGGAAAGATCGATGCGTCGTGGATGCTGAGGTTGGGAACCTGGTGGTGTTCGCCGAAGCCGTTGACCACGGAGTCTTCCGGGTTGCTGCCCATGCTGCAGCCGCCCATCTGGTGGGCGGTGAACAGGCGGGCGCGGTGAGGTTTCATGGGGAGTTCGGCGATCGCTGCCTTGGCTTCGGCCCAGGTTTTGTACCAGGTGGAATCCAGGTGCATGGCGCGGACGGCTTCGGCGCCGGCGGCGAACTGGATTTCGGCCATGTGCAGGTAGGCCTGGCGGATGCCTTGCCACAAGTAGTCGGTTACCGGGTAGTCGAGTACCGGGCTGCCGTCGTCGCGCAGGGTGACGGTGCCGCCGGGGCTTTGTTCGTGGAAGCCGTCGCGCAGCAGGGCGATGACAGACTGCATTCTGGCCAGCTGGCTGAGGTCGGCGAGTTGGTCCGGGCCGTGGCCGGGGACGACGCCGGCGGCCATGGCCGGGTGCAGGGGGGGTACTTCGAGTTTGTAGCCCACGGGGCCGTCTACGCCCTGGCTGAAGTTGAACTGGTCCGAGTAGATGGACTGGGGTGCGCCGTAGAAGGGGTCTACGTTGGCCGGCATGCGGGCCACGGTGGCGTTAACCGGGTGGATGAAGGAGCGTTTGCCCACGCGCTGGTGCGGGTCGGGCAGTTGCGAGCGCAGTAGCAGGCCCGGTGAGCCGATGGCGCTGGCGGCGACGACAAAGTGCCGGGCCTTTAGGGTGACGGTGACGCCGGAGGGGGTTACGCCGTCTGGCCCCATGGCGCAGGCCTGCAGGTGGTCGATGCGATCCTGGTTCATGACCAGTTTTTCGGCGCGCAGGCCGTGGTACATGCGGGCGTTGTTGTCGAGGGCGCCGGGGATGGTGGTCAGCAGGGCGCCTTGCTTGGCGTTGGTGGGGCAGCCCACGCCGCAGTAGCCGGAGTTCCAGCAGCCTTTGACGTTTCTGGGAATCACCTGCCAGGTGTAGCCGAGTTTTTCGCAGCCCTGGCGCAGGATGTCGTTGTTCAGGTTGGGGTCGGTTTGCCAGGGCGCCATGGTGTGGCGTTCTTCCCGGCCCTGGAACCAGGGCGCCATGGCGTCTGGTGCCAGGCCGTCGAGGCCGAATTGCCGGCTCCAGTAGGTGAGGGTTTCGTCCGGGGTGCGGAAGCTGCTGGTCCAGTTGACGGTGGTGGAGCCGCCTACACAGCGGCCCTGCAGTATGGCGATGGCACCGTCGGCGGTGGTCCGGCTCATGCCTTCCTGGTAGAGATTGGCGTAGGACGTCAGCTCGTCCATCTTGAAGTCTTTCTGGTAATACAGCCGGCCTTCTTCCACCAGGATAACGGCCAGGCCTTGCCGGGCCAGGATTTCCGCGGTGGTGCCGCCACCGGCACCGGTGCCGATGACGACCACATCGGCTTCTGCGGTCTGGTTGCTGGTGAGGGTGCTGGCGTCGGTAACCTTCCAGCCGGCGGCGAGGCCCCGGGCAATGGGATCATTCATGGACATACTGCGCTCCGTAATCCGGGGTCTGTCAGGTGTTTTTGAACTGGGGTAAGACGTTCACGATCCATTCCTGTGGCCCGGGGTATCCGGTCAGGTGCCACTGGTTCTGGTGGCCGTAGAAGGCCACGTTGCAGATCTTACTGAGGGCGATGTAGCCGTTGTTGAGCAGGCCGATCCGGCTGTTGCGCCAGCGGTTCAGGAAGGCGTCGGCTTCGCCGGTGGTCACGGATGGCCAGTCGGACCAGACCCGGGCCAGGGTGACCCGGGTGGGGGCAAAGTTCAGCAGGTCGAACAGCTTGCGCAGTTCTTTCTGGTTGGGGGCGCCGAACTGGACGATGCCCTGGTCGATGCGCTCGATGGTGGCCGCAACGGCAAACTGGCGCTGGTTTGGTTCTTCCGGCAGGGCGCCGGCGAACATGGCCGGCAGCAGGGCTTCGAACAGCGCGATGTCGTCCTTGCTCAGAAACCGGAAGCGGTAGCTGGCGTCCATGCGGCTGTCGACCGCACTGACTCGCCCGGCCGGCGCGGTGGCGCAGCCGGACAAGCCGGCGGTGAGGCTGACGGTGCCGAGGAAGACGGCACCGCCTACCCCGGTTTTCAGGAAACTGCGCCGGTTCATGGGGCTCACCGGATAAAGAATTTGTAGACCATGCGATGGGCAGCGGTGCCGTGGGGCGCATACACGTATTTGCCGCTGTTGAACTTCTGCTTGGTGAAGATGGCCCGGTGGTGCGAGAAGGTCAGGAAGCCTTCGCGGCCGTGGTAGTGGCCCATGCCGGAGTCGCCGATACCACCGAAGGGCAGGTCGTCCTGCGCTACGTGCATCAGGGCATCGTTGATGCACATGCCGCCTGAGTGGGTGTTGTCCACCACGTGCTGCTGCTGGGTTTTGTCGTAGCCGAAGAAATACAGGGCCAGCGGACGCGGGCGTTCGTTGATGTAGTGGACGGCTTCGTCCAGGCCGCTGTAGCTGATCACCGGCAGGATCGGGCCGAAGATCTCGTCCTGCATCACTTTCATGTCCGGCGTGGTTTTCAGCACCAGGGTCAGCGGGATCTTGCGGGTGCCTTCCTTCATGTCTTCGTTGGCGGGGTTGATTTCAACCAGTTCGGCGCCCTTGCTCCGGGCATCTTCAAGGTAACCCTGCAAGCGGTCGTACTGGCGTTCGTTGATGATGGCGGTGTAGTCGTCGTTGTCCCGCAGACTGGGGTACATTTCGGCGAACCGGGCGCGGAATTCATCCACGAAGGCCTGCACCCGGTCGGCCGGGCACAGCACGTAGTCCGGTGCCACGCAGGTCTGGCCGGCGTTGAAGGCCTTGCCGAAGGCGATACGCTGGGCGGCGTCTTCCATGGGGACATCCGGTGACACAATGGCGGGCGATTTGCCGCCCAGTTCCAGGGTCACCGGAGTCAGGTTTTCGGCGGCGGCCCGCATCACCAGCTTGCCCACCGAGGTGGAGCCGGTAAACAGCAGGTGATCAAACGGGCGCTGGGAAAAGTCTGCGGCGACGTCTGCTTCGCCGGTGATCACTGAGACCATTTCCTCCGGGAACATGGATTCGATGATTTCCTTGAACAGGGCCGAGGTATGCGGCGTGTACTCGGACATTTTGATCATGGTGCGGTTGCCCGCAGCCAGCGAGGCCACCAGCGGGCCCACGGCCAGGTACAGGGGGTAGTTCCAGGGCACGATCACGCCCACCACGCCCTTGGGCTGGTAGTGCACCTTGTTGCTGGCCGGCTGGAACAGTACCGAGACATGGCGCTTGGACGGCTTCATCCAGTCGCCCAGGTTCTTCAGGGTGTAGTTGATGCCCTGAATGGACGGCATGACTTCGGCAATCAGGGATTCATCCTTCGAACGGCAGCTGAAGTCCCGGTCGATGGCATCGGTGAGCCGGTCCTGGTTGCTCAGCAGGGCGCGCTTCAGGCGTTTCAGGTTTTCCTTGCGCTCGGTGAGGGATGGCATCGGGTTGGCGCGGAAGGCTTTTTTCTGCTCTTCGAAAACCCGGTGGGTGTGCTGGATCTGTTTCTTGCTCTCGGTGAGCTGAACAACGGTGGCTCCCATTTTCTCTCCCCTTGCCGTCAGGCCTGCCTGTACAGCTTGTTGTTATCGGTGGCTGCAATCCGGTGGATTTGCACTTGCGGCTATTATTAGAGTATATACTCTAGGCAGTCAAGAAGCGGTGGATAGCCCATCGGGCCATCTGCGAGACAGATAACAACAAACACCGGCGGGCGAATGAAAACCAGAGACAAAATTCTGCTTTCCAGTCTGGAGCTGTTCAACGAGCGGGGTGAGCGCAATATCACCACCAACCATATTGCCGCGCACCTGGCCATTTCTCCGGGCAACCTGTATTACCACTTCCGGAACAAGTCCGACATCATTTACGAGATCTTCCAGGAATATGAAAATCTGGTGGATTACTACCTGGATATCCCCGAAGACCGGGCCATTACGCTGGAAGACCTGACCTTTTACCTGGAGTCGGTCTTTGACGGACTCTGGAGTTACCGGTTCTTCCACCGGGACCTTGAATACCTGCTCGACAGCGATCCGCGCCTGCGCCGGGACTACCGGGAATTTACCAACCGCTGCCTGGCCGCTATTAACCGGATTTTCGGCAAGCTGGCGGAAGCGGGCATTATCGAGCCTCAGCCCGAAGAGCTGCGTTCGGCCATGTCACTGAATGTCTGGCTGGTAATCACTAACTGGATGGCATTCCTGAAAACGGCCCACGCCAGCGAGGAGTCGGCCAGCCTGACTCTGACCGAGCTGAAGCAGGGCATTTACCAGGTGCTGACGCTGGAAATACCGTACCTGACGCCTGAATACCGTGAGCGGGTGATGGTACTGCGAGAGAAGTATCGCCCGGTTTTGCCGGAGGCGGTGCCGGCTTGATTGTAGCTGGCGGTTATTTTTTGAGCAGATTTTGAACTTTTGGAAGAGTGCGGTGTCACAGGTAGTGACGTGGGAAATCGGACTTTTCTGCGTCTCCTGAGTGAGTTCTCAGGTTTAGCACGTCGCAAACCCTGACGTTTCGCCGGCCTGCGCCTTTGCAGGCCGGTTTTTTCTTTTTCTTCTGCTTATTCTTCCGTCTCTTCCGCTTCAGGCGCTTCCAGCCAGTCGGTCAGGGCCTCGCGGCATTCGTCGACGCCCCGCTTCGAGGTGGCCGAGAACATGATCAGGTGCTGTACGCAGCTAAAAGGCTTGAGTTTGCCGGCGATGCCCAGCATGGCAGTCTTGGCTTGCCCGAATTTCAGCTTGTCGGCCTTGGTGGCCAGGATCATCAGGGGCAGGTTATTGTGTTCGCACCAGTCCACCATCATCTGGTCGAAGTCGGTCAGCGGGTGGCGGATATCCATCACCAAAACCAGGCCGCGCAGGCAGCGACGCTCGTTCAGGTAGTGGCCCAGGTGTTTCTGCCAGTCGTCTTTCATGTCGCGGGAAACCTTGGCGTAGCCGTAGCCGGGCAGATCCACCAGGCGCATGTTTTCGCGATTCAGGGTGAAAAAGTTGATCAGCCGGGTGCGCCCCGGCGTTTTACTGGTGCGGGCCAGCTTGCCGTTGGCGGTGATGGCGTTCAGGGCGCTGGATTTGCCGGCATTTGAGCGGCCGGCAAAGGCCACTTCAGCGCCGAAATCCGGTGGGCATTCATCCAGCCGTGACGCACTGATCAGAAATCGGGCGCTGTTGAATGAGAGGCTTTTTTGAGTCAGATCAGAGTCCACGACGGTTGGCGTTCCTTTGGATTTCAGTTATCGGCGATTAATGTATAATGCTACACCAATTCAGGGCGGGACGCCTCGCGTTACCGCTTTAGCCCCGGTTATGAGCCTGTTTTGTCAGTGCTTGCCGGTTGCACAACGAAGAATACTTTCAAGATGCAAAGATGAGAGAAGCGGAGCGAGCATGAAAAGACTGATCGCAGGAGTTGTTCTCGGAGTTGGCCTGACAGCAATGGCTCACGGGGCAGGAGATCCGGCAGCGGGTGAACAGAATGCAGCGGTATGTGCCGGCTGCCACGGACAGGGCGGAGCCAAGCCAGTAATGACTGTGTATCCGAAGCTGTCCGGTATCGGCGAGCGTTACACATACCTGCAGCTGGTAGATATCAAGAACGGCGACCGTCCGATTCCTGAAATGACAGGCCTGCTGGACGCCATGTCTGACCAGGATCTCCAGGACCTGGCAGCCTATTTCAACGAGCAGGACATGGTGGTTGGCCAGGCTGATCCAGAGCTGGTGGAACAGGGCCAGGCCCTGTACCGTGGCGGCAACATGGCTTCCGGTGTTCCGGCCTGTTCCGGTTGTCACAACCCTCGTGGTACCGGTAACGAGCCTGCGGGCTATCCGGCACTGAGTGGCCAGACTGCCGAGTACGTTGCCAAGCAGCTGAATGCCTACCGTTCCGGTGAACGCGCTGGCGGTGCCAACGCAGCCATCATGATGGATGTGGCCTCCAAGCTGACCGACGCGGAAATCGAGGCAGTTGCCAACTACGTTTCCGGCCTGAACTGATCGTTCCTGGTAACGCTGCGTCAGAAACCCCGCTTCGGCGGGGTTTTTGCTATTTACCTTTCTGTAACGATTTGCCCATGGCCTGCGGTGGAACTTTTTCCGTATGCTGGGTCATAATTCCCGATAACTCAAAATCATGGCTCGGAGATTTTCGATGATCAGAAGCTTTGGCTCTGTTGTATTTCTTGCAGCTGCCCTGCTTGTTTCAGGCGTGGCAAATGCCCAGTCCTGGCAGGATGGCAAACATTACCGCACGCTGGATAACCCGGTTCGTACCGCCTCAGACAGCGGTGTCGAGGTGGCCGAGGTGTTCTGGTATGGCTGCCCCCACTGTTACAACTTCAAGCCCCTGGCGGAAGCCTGGGAAGAGAAGGCGCCGGAGTATGTAAACTACGTTCGCCTGCCGGCGGCCCTGGGACAAAGCTGGGAGCCCCATGCCTACGCTTTCTACGCCCTTGAAGCCATGGGTGAACTCGACAAGGTGCACGACGCCCTGTTCAATGCGCTGGCCGGGGAGCGTCGCCCGCTGAATTCTGCAGAGGCACTGGCGGATTTCGTGGCTGACTACGGGGTGGACGCCCAGGAATTTGTCGACACCTACAACAGCTTCGGCGTACGTGCCCGGGTGCAGCAGGCGCAGTCCAAGATCCGTGGTGCGCGCATCACCGGAACACCGACTATGCTGGTAAATGGCAAGTATGTGGTCAGTGCCTCCATGGCTGGCAGCCACGAGAATGTTCTTCAGGTAGTCGAATACCTGGCCGAGCAGGAGCAGGCAGGAGCCGAGTAATACGGTGGCCGCGTGCCAGCGCTGACGCTGGCCGTTTTCTGGAGCAGTCCGGGGATTTGCGCGCATGTATAAACGGATCCGCAATCAGCTGAACGGGATTCTGAAATCGCAAGAAAGCCCCCGGGGTGCCTGCTCGGGCAGCGAGCATGTGCCCGAGTTTGAGGCCCACCGCCATATCCGTTTGCTCACCTTTAATATCCAGGTGGGCATCAATACTTCGTCATATCACCACTACCTCACCCGCAGCTGGCAACACTTCCTGCCTAACCGCCGGCGCATCGAGAACCTGGATCGAATCGCAACCCTGCTCAGCCAGTACGATGTGGTGGCTTTGCAGGAGTGCGATGGTGGCAGTCTTCGCAGTGGTTATATAAACCAGGTGCAATACCTGGCCGAGGCGGCAGGCATTCCGTACTGGCATCAGCAGCTGAACCGTAATCTGGGGCAGATTGCCCAGCACAGTAATGGCCTGTTGAGCCGGTTCCGGCCGCTGGACGTGACCGAGCACAAGTTGCCGGGAGTGATTCCGGGCCGGGGAGCCATCATTGCCCGTTACGGGGCAGAGGATGATCCCCTGGTGCTGGTGCTGATGCACCTGTCCCTGAGTAAGTCGGCGCAGCAGCGCCAGCTGGGGTATATCCGGGAGCTGATTGCCGACTACCGGCATGTGGTGCTGATGGGGGATATGAATGCCCATGCAGAACAACTGCTGACCAGGACGCCCCTGAAAGAAACCGACCTGATTCCGCTGCCGGATACCGCCCACAGCTTCCCCAGCTGGCGGCCGGAAAAGGCGCTGGATCATATCCTGGTGAGTCCGTCGCTGGAGATCCGCCGTTCTGAAGTAGTGAGCTATCCGGTGTCGGACCACCTGCCCATCGCCATGGACGTCGCCCTGCCCAAGGGATACCTGCAAACCTTCTGATCCTGCTCCAGATTCAGGCACAAAAAAACCCGGCCATGGCCGGGTTTTTCGTGGAGGCAGGATCAATTACTTGATCTTGGCTTCCTTATACGCAACGTGCTTGCGGACAACCGGATCGTACTTTTTGATCTCGATTTTTTCCGGGGTGTTACGCTTGTTCTTTTTGGTCGTGTAGAAGTGACCAGTACCTGCTGATGAAACCAGCTTGATTTTCTCGCGCATGATGCGGCTCCTTAAACTTTCTCGCCGCGGGCACGAAGATCGGCCAGCACAGCGTCAATGCCTTTTTTGTCGATGATGCGCATGCCCTTGGTGGATACGCGCAGCTTCACGAAACGCTTCTCGGACTCAACCCAGAAACGGTGGTTCTGCAGATTCGGCAGAAAACGACGACGAGTGTGGTTCATCGCGTGGGATACATTGTTACCGGTAACCGGACGCTTACCGGTAACCTGACAAACTCTGGACATACTTGCCTCCGACCTGAGCAATGGTCTATCTATACGAATTCGTTATTTAATGCGTCTCTGGTTGCTCCGGAGCCATAACTGCTACCGGTTCGCGCCTCTAAACTGAACGCTGCTCGCCAGACGCCGCCAGAAAGGGACGCTTTTATACCAGAACTGGCCAGCCAACGCAAAAAATTGTTGGGAAATTGTCCAGTTTTCCGGTGGCGACCCCGCAGCGGTTACATCAACCCTCGTTCAGCCAGCGATATTACCTCACCGTGGCCAATAACCATATGGTCAAGAACCCTGATATCCACCAATCCCAGCGCTTCCTTCAATCTGCGGGTCAGGGAAATGTCGGCCTGGCTGGGCTCGGCCACGCCACTGGGATGGTTGTGGGCGAAAATGACGGCTGCGGCGTTGTCTTCCAGGGCCTGGCGCACCACTTCCCTCGGATACACGGCTGCGCCGTCGATGGTGCCCCGGAAAAGCTCCCGGTACTGGATGACCCGGTGGCGGTTGTCCAGGAACAGTCCGGCGAATACTTCGTGGGGATAGGTGCCCAGCCGGCTGGTGAGAAAGCGCCGGGTGTCTGCCGGTGAGCGCAGCGGATCACCCTGGCGCAGGGGTTCGTCCATGACCCGCCGGGCCATTTCCATGGCGGCCTGCACCTGGGCGTACTTGGCGGTACCCAGGCCTTTCACTTGCAGAAACTGCCGGCGGGAGGCGGTCATCAGCCCCCGCAGGCCGGAGAATTCGTCAATCAGGTGTCGTGCCAGCGCCATCACCGGCATGCCGGTCGTGCCGGTGCGCAGAAAAATGGCCAGTAATTCGGCGTCAGACAGGGATTGGGCGCCATGGGCGAGCAGGCGTTCTCTGGGCCGCTCGTCGGTGGGCCAGCTGGAATCGGTCATCCGGGCTTCCTTGCTTTGGTTTGATACGGGCGATGCGTCCTGCATCGGGTTCTCAGAATTACAAAGGTTACCTGAAAAGGTAACATTTGGTAAACGAACGGGGTGGCCGCGCAGGCTGCCTGCCGGCCCGTGGCGTGCTATCTTATAACCCTTTCATTTTACGGGATTACGGAGCCCCCATGGCTGCCAAGCGAATTCTGCTGGGAATCACCGGTGGCATTGCCGCCTACAAGAGTGCCGAACTGGTCCGGTTGCTGAAAAAAGCCGGGCTGGAAGTGCGGGTTGTGATGACCCGTGGTGCCGAGGCGTTCATAACGCCACTGACCTTCCAGGCCCTCAGCGGCGAGCCGGTTCGTACGTCCCTGCTGGACCCGGAGGCGGAAGCCGGCATGGGGCATATCGAACTGGCCAAGTGGGCCGACCAGGTGGTGGTCGCGCCGGCGTCTGCCGATTTCCTGGCCCGGCTGGCCCAGGGTATGGCAGACGACCTGCTGACCACGGTGTGCTGTGCTACCGAGGCGCCGATCGCGGTTGCGCCGGCCATGAACCAGGCCATGTGGAAAAATTTCCGCACCCAACGCAACGTTCAGCTGCTCTCAGAAGATCCACAGATTACCCTGTGGGGGCCAGATCAGGGTGAGCAGGCCTGTGGCGATACCGGCCCGGGCCGGATGCTGGAGCCGGAAGCCCTGGCCCGGCTGGTTATGGCGCCGCCGGAACCCCCGGCTACGGGAGTGCTTGCCGGTCGACGGCTGGTGATCACTGCGGGGCCAACCCGGGAGCCCATTGACCCGGTGCGCTACATCTCCAATCACAGCTCCGGCAAGATGGGCTACGCCATTGCCCGTGCCGCAGCGGCGGCCGGTGCCCGGGTGGTGCTGGTCAGTGGCCCGGTAAACCTGCCGGCCCCGGAGGGCGTGGAAGTGCGCCCGGTAGTGACGGCAGGGGATATGCTGCGGGCGTCCGAGCAAGCGGTCACCGAAGGTTGCGATGTTTTTATCGCCACCGCCGCCGTGGCGGACTACCGGCCGGAAAACTGCGCCGGCGACAAGATCAAGAAAACCAGCGAAGCCATGAGCCTGGCGCTGGTGCGCAATCCGGATACCCTGGCCACCATCGCGGCCAGGCCTGATGCGCCCTTTACCGTGGGCTTTGCGGCGGAAACCACAGACGTCGCCCGCTACGCTACCGACAAAATGCAGCGCAAGAAACTGAACATGATTGTGGCCAATGATGTCTCTGCGCCGGGGCTGGGCTTTAACAGCGACCAGAATGCCGTTACGGTTTTCTGGCCGGAAGGCCAGGAGTCCATCGGCCCGGACAGCAAACAGGCCATCGCAGAGCGACTGGTTACGCTCATTGCCAGCCACAGTGACAGGATTGAAAACGCATGACCAAGAAGAATTTACAGGTCCGGATTCTGGACGACCGTATCGGAACCGGGATCCCGTTTCCCTCATACGCAACCGACGGTTCTGCCGGCCTCGACCTCAGGGCCTGTGTCCAGCAGCCGCTGACGGTGGCGCCCGGGGAAACCCACCTGATCCCCACCGGCCTGTCGATTTATATCGAAGACCCGGCGCTGGCGGCCATGATCCTGCCTCGCAGTGGCCTGGGCCACAAACACGGTATTGTGCTGGGTAACCTGGTGGGGCTGATCGATTCGGACTATCAGGGCGAGCTGATGGTGTCCTGCTGGAACCGGGGTCAGACCCCGTTCACCATTGAGGTGGGCGAGCGCATTGCCCAGCTGGTGCTGGTTCCGGTGGTTCAGGCGGAGTTTGAAGTGGTGTCGGAGTTCCATGCCAGCGAACGGGGTGCCGGCGGATTTGGCTCTACCGGGAGCCACTGACCACACCCTAAAGGCTGAGAGCCGTCAGCACGGCTGCCAGCTATACTTCGCAGAGCAAGGCAGCATCGGGACTCAAAAATAACTGCGGGATGCACTATGAAATTCGGTAAAAAGAAGAGCAAAGAGTCCGCCCAGGACCAGACGCCGGAACAGAGCCCAGTAGAGCAAAGTAGCAAGTCACAGGAGCCGGTGGCCAAAAGGGGTCGTCGCCTGGGGTCGGTTGCGTTGCAGCAAGCACTGGCAGTGTTACTGGCCGGTGTGGTCGCTGTGCTCGCCGTGTATTTCCTGTCGGTGATGCCGGCGGCGGAAAAGCGCCATGAAGCATCGCGTCAGGTGGAAGCCGACAGCGCCCAGCAGCGCCTGAATCAGTATTTTACCGCCCAGCAGGAACAGGTTCAGGCCATCGCCAACCAGCCCCATGTGCTCCGGGGCCTGGCTGGAGACACCGGTACCGAGGCGTTGGCCAGCCAGCTGCAAACCGCCTTGCCCGGCGCCAGTTCGGTGTTTGTCTTCCCCTATGGTGATATCCCGCGGGCTGGTAATAACGGCTCCTTGCTGGGGTTTGCCGGTGCTGAGCTGGCTCGTCGGGCCGAAAAAGGTTTGCCGCTGCAGCCAGACGCCTTCCCCCGGGATGGTGTCTGGTATATCCAGTTTGCTGCGCCGGTCCGGAATCCGGTGAGCAATGCGGTCGTCGGAACCGTACTGGCTGTCTTTGATGCTGACATTCTGCAACCGATGCTGACGGTCTCCAATGGCCGGCTGGGCGGTCAGCTGGCCTTGGTCCAGACCATTTCCGGCAGTTCCGGAACCGTTGCCAGCGCCGGTAACGGAAACGGGCCCTCAGAAACCCGCACATTGACCAACCCGGACTGGTCCGTGGTGTACCAGGCAGCCTCGGCGCCGGAACCGGTGGTCAGCCCCATGGCACTGGCACTGCTGATCGGTATTCCGGCCCTGCTGGCAGCGCTGCTGGTGTGGATGCTGCTGGCGGCAGCCCAGCGCAGTATCCGTGAAGATATGTCTGCGCTGATCCAGTGGGCCCATAAGGCCTTTGTCGGTGAACGGCTGCGCCTGCCGGCGTTGCATTGGGATACGGTGGCCTCAGCCGGCGAAGTGCTGCACCGGTTGTCGCTGGCGGTAGACAGCCGGGTAAACAAGGCCGGCGAGAATGGCAACGGCAAGCCCGCCCGGGCCAGTGCACTTGCCTCCGATAGCGCCGCTCCCATGTTCCAGGACGACATTCCCGATGTGGATATGATGGATGGCGATGAAGACGTCCTGGGCTTCGGCGATGCCCCGATGTTCGACGACGAACTGTTTGACGAGGATGAACCGGTTCTGGCTGAGACCTCGCAGGTGGATGTGCGGCCGGAAATTTTCCGGGCCTATGATATCCGCGGCATTGTTGGCGATAACCTGACCGAGGACGTTGTCGAGGTTATTGGCCGGGCCATCGGCTCTGAGGCGACCGACCGGGGCGTTACGTCTTTGTGTATCGGTTACGACGGCCGGCATTCCAGCCCGGGCCTGGCCGATGCGCTGGCACGGGGTGTGCTCTCCACCGGTTGTAACGTGATCGAGGTGGGCGCAGTGCCCACGCCGGTGCTGTACTTTGCCGCCCACCACCTGGAAACCGGCTCTGGTGTGATGGTGACCGGCAGCCACAATCCGGCCAACTACAACGGCCTGAAGATTATGCTGGGGGGCGAAACCCTGTCCGGCGATGCTATCCAGAAGCTGTATGACCGCATCCAGAATGCCGACTTCAGTGCCGGCCAGGGTGAGTTGTCCCGGGAAGACGTGCGCCGGGCCTACCTGGACCGGATCGTCGGTGATATTGCCGTGGCCGCACCCCTCAAGGTGGTTGTGGATGCCGGCAACGGAATTGCCGGTGAGCTTGGCCCCATGTTGCTGGAAGAACTGGGTTGCGAAGTGACACCGCTGCATTGTGACGTTGACGGTGACTTCCCCAATCACCATCCGGACCCGGGCAAGCCCGAGAACCTGCAGGACCTGATCGCGAAGGTGCAGGAAACCGGCGCGGATATCGGCCTGGCCTTTGACGGCGATGGCGACCGGCTTGGCGTGGTGACCAACAGTGGCAAGATTATCTGGCCCGATCGCCTGCTGATGCTGTTCGCCCGGGATGTGGTGTCCCGCAATCCGGGTGCCGATGTGCTGTATGACGTCAAATGCAGCCGTCGCCTGGCTGGGGTGATTTCCGAAGCCGGTGGCCGGCCCATTATGTGGAAGAGCGGCCACTCCCTGATGAAAGCCAAGATGCAGGAAACCGGTGCCTTGCTGGCGGGCGAACTGAGCGGGCACATCTTCTTTGCAGAGCGCTGGTACGGCTTTGATGACGGCCTGTATACCGCCGCCCGCTTGCTTGAAATCCTGGGGATTGAAGATCGCCACAGCGATGAGGTGTTCGAGGACTTCCCGGAAGACATCAGCACCCCTGAGCTGAATGTACAGGTTACCGAGAGCGACAAGTTTGCCATTATCGAACGCCTGGAGCAGCAGGCTGAGTTCGGCGACGGCAACGTCAGTACCATTGACGGCCTGCGGGTAGACTACACCGATGGCTGGGGCCTGTGCCGGGCATCCAACACCACGCCGGTGCTGGTGCTGAGGTTCGAGGCCGAAAACGAAGACGCCCTGGAGCGGATCAAGTCCGTGTTCCGGGAACAGTTACAGAAAGCGGCACCGGACCTGGTGGCCGATTTCTGATTCAAACCATTCTCTGACAGTAAGGATTAACACATCACCATGGCGCTGGATCGTGAAACAGCAATGCAGGTGGCCTCGGTACTGAGCCGGGGCCTGCCCTATATCCAACGGTTTACCGGCAAGACGGTTGTGATCAAATACGGCGGCAACGCCATGGAAAATGAAGACCTGAAGAGCAGCTTCGCCCGCGACGTGGTGTTGATGAAGCTGGTCGGTATCAATCCCATTGTGGTGCACGGTGGTGGCCCCCAGATCGGTGAGCTGCTGGAGCGATTGAACATCCAGTCCCGCTTTGTGAACGGCATGCGGGTGACCGACTCCGAGACCATGGATGTGGTAGAGATGGTGCTTGGCGGCCAGGTCAACAAGGAAATCGTTTCCCTGATCAACGCCCAAGGCGGCACCGCCGTGGGGCTGACCGGAAAAGACGCCAACCTGATCCGCGCCCGCAAGCTGGAAGTGGTGGATCGTTCCCCGGAGCTGGAACGCCCGGAAATCATTGATATCGGCCATGTCGGCGAAGTGGCCAGCGTGAATGTGGATGTGATCGACATGCTCACCCGCAGCAACGTGATTCCGGTGATTGCGCCCATCGGTGTCGGCCCGGACGGTGCTTCCTACAATATCAACGCAGACCTGGTGGCCGGCAAGGTGGCCGAGGCCATGAAGGCGGAGAAGCTGATCCTGCTGACCAACGTCTCCGGCCTGAAGAGCAAGGACGACAAGGTGCTGACCGGCCTGACCGCGCAGCAGGTCAACGACCTGATCGAAGACGGCACCATCCACGGCGGCATGCTGCCGAAAATCCGTTGCGCCCTGAGTGCGGTGGAAAACGGCGTGCGTACCTCCCACATCATTGATGGCCGGGTGGCCCATGCCTGTCTGCTGGAAATCTTTACCGACGAAGGTGTCGGTACCCTGATTTCCCGTAACTGAAGCCGATAACCGGGAGTAACCGTGGCATGAAGCGCCTGCTGTCCTTTCTGATCATCCTGGCCCTGGTGGTGTTTGCCGGCTTCAAGGCCGGTGCCTGGTGGCTGGCGGATCAGCGCCTGGCGGAGGCGCGCACGGCACTCTCGGAGGTCGGTGTATTGCAGCGAGGCAACATCAGCTCGGCACTGGATGGCCGGTTACTGCTGAAACAAGCGGGCTGGCAGGACTTCCGGCTGACCCAGCCACTGGAGCTGGGCCTGGTGGAGCTGGACACCGGCTCGCCGGTGAGCCTGCTGACGGCACTGATGTACCCGGAGCCGCTGCCATCTGACTGGCAGTTGAAGGTAGAGCAGGCCAGCATGGTTCTGGAACCGGTGATGTTCCGCAACTGGGTAACCGCCGGCGCTGAAGCCGAGGATGCACCGGCTCCGCTGGTTGTGCTGTCCTGTGCGCCGGACCCGCGCCAGCAGCTGGGCAGCGGCGACCTGACCCGCATGGGTATTGAAGCCATCCGCGGTGACCTGTTGCTGATTCAGGACAGCGAAGGCCTGCACGCGGAACTGAATACGGTGGATACCGGCAGCCTGGAAGTGCACTGGCCCGGTGCCCGCTTGCAACTGCTGGATTCGGAGCTGACCCTGGCCGGTGCGCAGGACAATGCCAGTGTTACTTTGCGGGATGGTGGCCTGATGCGCCGTTTGTCAGCCTACTGTGGCCGGGAAACCGGGCTCACGGTGAACGAATGGGCAGGCAAGGCGGCAACTGCACTGGATGCCGGGCTTCGGGCCCGGGGATACCAGGCCAGTGACCAACTCGTTGCACTGTATCGACAGTGGCTGACCGAAGGCGGCGAGCTGGTATTCCCGGTTGCGGCCACCACCGGCACACCGGATATCCCGGTTCGAACCGAAGACAACCCGGAGGCCGCCTGGCCGGTGACCTACAATGGCGCCACGGTTCCGGATGTTTACCTGACCACCATTGAAGTGGTTGAGCCGCCTCTGCCGGCTGAAGCCATGGAGCCGGTCGCTGTCCAGGAAGAGCCGGGCAAGCAGGGGTGGTATGAAGAAGATTCCGAAAACGCGAGCGACTGGATCGGCCGGCAGGTTCGTATAACTCTGTCGAACGGTAACCAGTTGGAAGGCCGGCTCGACATTGTCGGGGAAAGGGAAATGGACATCGCCCGTTCGGTGGGCAGCGGCGAAGTATCCTATCCGATACTGATTCGCGCCATCAGCCAATTCGAAGTCTGGCGGCGCGGCCGGGCAGACTGACGCCAACAAGCCGGGAGGCGAGGATGGTGCACACAGACAGTAAAGCCAGCGTGCCGGGCATCCGGGAGATGCTGGCCCGATTGATTTCCCAGCCATCGATCAGCAGTGCGTCGCCGGACTGGGACCACAGCAACGAGGCGGTGGTTCGCACCCTGGCTGAATGGCTCGAAGCGCTGGGCTTTGCCATCGAGATCCTGGATGTGCCGGGCATGCCCGGAAAATACAACCTGGTGGCTACCCTGGGCAGCGGCCCCGGCGGCCTGGTGCTGTCCGGCCACACGGATACCGTGCCCTTTGACGACAAACGCTGGCACAGCGACCCCTTCACCCTGACCGAAAAAGACGATCGCTGGTATGGCCTGGGTACCTGCGATATGAAAGGGTTTTTCCCGCTCGCCATCGAGGCGGCGAAAGCCTTTATCGACCAGCCCCTGAAGCAGCCCCTGATTATCCTTGCCACCGCCGACGAAGAAAGCTCCATGAACGGGGCCCGGGCGCTGGCCGAGGCGGGCAAACCCAGGGCCCGCTATGCCGTGATTGGCGAGCCTACCAGCCTGCGCCCGGTGCGTATGCACAAGGGCATCATGATGGAGCGGCTGGCCTTCGAGGGGCAGTCCGGCCATTCCTCGAACCCGGATTTAGGCCGCAATGCCCTGGAGGGTATGCACGAGGCCATGACCGAACTGCTGGCCCTGCGCGGCCAGTGGCAGGAGAAGTACCGAAACCCGGCTTTCAAGGTGCAGGTGCCCACCCTTAACCTTGGCTGTATCCACGGTGGCGACAACCCGAACCGTATCTGTGCCCGCTGCGAGCTGCACTTTGACCTGCGGCCATTACCGGGCATGGACATGGATAACCTGCGCCAGGCTATCCTGAACCGCATCCAGCCGCTGGCGGAGCGGCGCCAGCTGGCCCTCAGTTTCGAGCCGTTGTTCGATGGTGTGCCACCGTTCGAGACGCCGGCGGATGCGGCACTGGTGCAAGCCTGCGAAAAGCTCACCGGGCACACCGCCCATGCTGTCGCCTTCGCCACCGAAGCGCCCTGGCTGCAGAAGCTGGGCCTGGAAACCCTGGTGATGGGCCCTGGCTCCATTGACCAGGCGCACCAACCAGACGAGTACCTGGAATTGTCGCAATTACAGCCCACGGTGGATATTCTGCGGGGACTGATCAGGCAGTTCTGTATCGGATGAACAGGGAGACCGGTTTGAAATCAAACGAATGGCTGCACGGGTTCCGGCACTCATCACCGTACATCAACGCCCATCGCGGGCGCACGGTGGTGCTGACCATGCCCGGCGATGCCATAGAACACCGCAATTTTATTAATATCATCCACGACATCGCCTTGCTCAGCAGCCTGGGTGTGCGACTGGTGGTGGCCTTTGGTGGTCGCCCGCAGATCCAGTCGCGGCTGGATGATGCCGGCCTGGAATCCACCTTCTCCCGCGGGCTCCGGGTTACGCCCGATGACCATCTACCGCTGGTGATGGAAGCCATTGGCGGCTTGCGCGCCTACGTTGAAAGCCAGTTGTCCATGGGGCTGGTGAACTCGCCCATGCACAACGCGCGGATCCGTGTCAGCAGTGGCAACTATCTGACCGCCAAGCCGGTCGGGGTATTGGATGGCATCGATTTCGGCTACACCGGCCGGGTGCGCCGGGTTGATAGCCGGGGTATCGAGCAGTTGCTGGAGCTCGGCCACATTGTACTGCTGCCGCCCATGGGCTATTCGCCCACCGGCGATGCCTTCAACCTGTCCTACGAGGATGTTGGCAGCCAAGTGGCCGCCGCGCTGCAGGCGGAAAAACTGATTGTCTTTATTGATGATGAAGGCCTGCTGGATGAGGACGGCTCGCTGATCCGTGAGTTGTCTGCGCGCCAGGCTTCCGAGCGGCTGAACGACAATACCGTGACCGGCCACGATGCCGCGCTGCTGAAAGCTGCCTGTGATGCCTGTGTTAAAGGGGTGCGCCGGGCCCACATTATCAGCTACGCCGAAGACGGCGCCTTGCTGGAAGAACTGTTCACCCGGGACGGCTCCGGCACCCTGGTGAGCGGTGACAACTACGAGCAGATTCGCCAGGCCCGGGTGGAAGACATTGGCGGGATCCTGGAGCTGATCCAGCCACTGGAAGAGCAGGGCGTACTGGTGCGCCGCTCCCGGGAAATGCTGGAAACCGAAATCGACCGGTTTGTGGTGGCAGAACGGGACGGCACCATTGTGGGTTGCGCCGCTTTGTACAACTACCCGGATGAAGGCGCAGGCGAGCTTTCATGCTTCGCCGTTGACCCGTCCTATCGCCGGGCAGGCCGCGGTGACGACATCCTGGCTATGGTGGAAAAACTGGCCCGCAGCCAGGGCATCCGCAAACTGTTTGTGCTCACCACCCAGACCGAACACTGGTTCCGGGAGCGGGGCTTCGAGCCGACGGCTGTGCAGAACCTGCCGGGGCCCAAGCTGGCGGCCTACAACACCCAGCGCAACTCAAAGGTGTTCGTCAAACCGATGTGACAACTCCGCCAGCCGGGCCCAGCGTTTCGGTTCCGGCTGGCCGGACAGCTGTTCCACCTGCCGGTAGAATTCCCCGAAATTGTAGTCCAACTCCCGCAACAGTTGCCGGAACGCCGGCACATGCTGGTTGTACTGCCGGAACAGCGCCAGGTTGGCGTTGTTCAGCTGCACCGGCGGCGCCCCGAAAGGGCCGGGCTCCGGGTAGTCATCGGCCAGCCGGGCATAGGCCTGCGCCAGTTGCTCCAGGTGTCCTGCCTTGTGTTCACGCAGTTGTTCCGGGGTCAGCCTGTCCTGCCGGTTGTACAGCTGCTCCAGCTCTGCCGTAGTTGCCTCAACCAGGGCCAGGGTTTGGTTTCGGTGCTCCTGCCGCAGCAAGGCCAGGTCAAAATCTTCCGCACTGTTCTGCTGCTCCAGCCACAGACGCAACCCTTCCAGTTCCACGGCGGTCGCAAAGCTTTCGTTGAAGGCGGTATCTTCGGCCATGTAGACCACCTGGTGGGCCAGTTCGTGGAACATCAGCGCTACCATGCGGTCATCCGACAGGCGGGTAAAGCCGGTGTGCAGCGGGTCATCAAACCAGCCCAGTGTTGAGTAGGCCGTCACCCCGCCAATAAAGGTGTCGTAGCCCTGCAGGCGGAACCGGGCCTCTTCCTTGCGTGCCTGTTCGAGTTTGAAGTAGCCTCGGTAAGCCTGGCAGCCGAGCACCGGATAGCACCAGCGGTGGGGCTCCAGGGAGAACTCGGGCACCGCCACCAGGTTGACCACCACCCAGGGTCTGTCCAGTTCCACGAACTCGGTAAACGCATCGCCTGCGGGCAGGTCGAGCCGGTTGCGGGCGAAGCGGCGGGCAGCTTCGGCAAGCTCCAGTTTCTGCCGCAATTCCGGCGGTGTATCCGGCTGCTTTTGCAGGCGCTCTACCGGCTCGCCCCGCATCATCAGCGACAGGTGGCCGCCGATGGCCTGGCTGTAGTAGCCGAAAGTCGAACACCCGGATACACCAGCCAGAAGTAGTAAAAGAAGATTGATCTGAATAAGCTGTTTCATGACATGGAATGTTATGATGAAACACTTGCACGGTCACTGAGCAAATACATTGCCAGCCATCGCCGTCGAACCGGTAACCGGCCAGGATGTCCATGGAACCCAAAGAACGTCGCAGCAGCACCCGACAGCCCATCAAACTCGCAGCCCAGCTGGATATCGGTGCAGGTAATCCGTTGCCGTGCCAGATTGCCGATTTCTGTGCCGAGGGCATGTACATTCGTTATTCTGCCGAAACTTCCGGCAAGATCGAGCGGGCGTTCTCGGGTGATGCGCCGAAAGAGCTGGTGGTGCGTTTTCGCGGGCTGGAAGGTAACCGCCGTTACGAGTTCCATGTGACACCCACCCGTCGTACCGAAGGGGCCATGGGCGTCAGCTTTACCCGCTCGGACCCCGAGGCGGTCAACGCCATGCTCAAGCTGTGCGGCGCCAGCCGGGAACAGGATCGCTCCTCCCTTAAGGCGCCTTCTGACCGGGTCCAGTTTGTCCTACACCAGGCCGCCCGGGCAATTACCCATTACATCGAACCCCTGATGGATGCCTGCATCGTTCAGATGGCCGAGGAACTTCAGGCTGCTGCCAGGAAGGCCTCCCATGGCCAGCAGGCCAACGAATACCTGGAAGCGGCCGGTCAGATCCACAGCCGCCAACGAGTCATCTGGCACCAGATGGCGGCCAGCCTGCAGTCACCTCTGAAGCCCGAACCCAAGGGCGCGCCCGGCGCGGCGCTGTCGGTGGTCGACAAGAACGAATTCGAGGAATGGCTGGCGGTACGGGTGATGGTGACCCGGGCCGACACCCGCTATCGCGGTGACCTGCTGCAGCTGAAGCTGCGCCTGGATCACCTGCAGGTGGCCAACCGCACTGGCCACCATAATCCGCTGGGGCCGGCCCTGGTCAGCGAGGCGTTCCACAATGCCCTGGGGCAGCTCAACCTGTCCCGGGATGTGGAAAAAATTTGCCTGAAGGTTTTCGAGCTGACGGTGCTGAAGGAACTCGGGCCCATGTACCGGGAACTGAACAACATACTGATTCGCCATGGTGTGTTGCCGGATCTCGACCTGTCCCGCTACCTCAGTGAACAGCCCGATCCCCGGCCAACCAGGACGCCGCCGGAGCCAAAGCCGGCTGAAGAGCCGAAACCGGCTGTGGATGATCAGCAAAGTACTGCGGACAAGATCAGCGACCCCGCTAACCGGCCAACCGGTGACTTCCGTGGTTATTCCCAGTCGGCCCGGACGGCGTTCGCCACGGTCCGCAACCTGTTGAGTACCCTCCAGGCCAGTCGGGCGGCGGCCGCCGGGGAGCCGGCAACCGGGATGTTCCACGCCGATGCCCGGCCGCTGTCGCCGGGTGAGCTGTACCGTGATCTGCAGGAACTGCAGCTACAGGTTGTCGGTGACGAAGACGATACCGCATCCCTGAAAGAGCGGGTGCTGGGCAAGGTTCGGGAAAATGGCGAAGACGCCGGCCTGAACGAGGAACAGCAGGAAACCCTCGATGTGGTTGACCGCTTTTTCCAGAGTGTGTTGTCCAGCCCGAAACTCAGTGAACACGCCCAGGCCATCATGCGCCGGCTGGAAGTGCCGGTACTGAAGGTGGTGATGCGTGATCCTGCGTTTTTCGAGGACCACGGCAGCCCGGTTCGGGAAGTGATGAACCGGCTGGCCGAGCTGGGTATCCGGGGCGGCCGGGTTAACCCGGTGGTGCAGCGCCGGGTTGATGAGCTGGTGCACCGTATCGCCACCGAGTTCGAGCAGGACCCGGCGATGTTCGAACAAACGCTCGCTGAGCTGGACGGGCTGATCGAACGCCAGAACCAGATTTATCGCCGCAACGTTGAGCGGGTGACGGCGGCGGCAGAGGGTGCCCAGAAAGTATCCGAGTCCCGGGCGGCGGTCACTGAAGCGGTCAACCGCAAGATTGCCGGCTGCCGGGTGCCCAGGGCACTGATGACCCTGCTGGAAGGCGGCTGGCGTGACCTGCTGTCGCTGACCTGGATCCGCCAGGGCCCGGACAGCCAGGCGTGGGCCGATTACCTGGCGGTGATCGACTCCCTGCAGGCCTTCGGTGAAGACCCGCAGATGGAGATCAACCTGCCGGAATTGCTGCGGCTGATCCAGGATGGCCTGGCGTCTATTTCCGGTAACCATATGCCCTCGTCCCGGATTCGGGAAGAACTCAAACGGTTCCTGGTGCGGTCGCCGGAGCAGCCGCCTGAAATGGTGGATGTGCCCGAGGCCGAGCCGGAGCAGGATGCGTCAGCACAGGACCAGGATGGCCTGAGCGAACTGGAGCGGCGCAACCTCCAGCGCTGGATTACCCGCGCCCAGCAGTTGCAGGGCGGGCAATGGCTGAAGGACCTGAGCCAGCCGGAACAGCCCCAGCATATCAGGCTGGTGTGGGTGGCCCGGGGCTTCGGCCGCTTTGTCTTTGTGAACCATCAGGGCATGAGAGTGGTGGAGCTGGGCCTGGAAGACCTGGCTCGCCAGATGCGCCGTGGCGTGATTGTGCCGGATGCCGAGTATGATCGGCCGCTGGTGGATGAAAGTATCGACCGCATGGTCAAGGATGTTTACGACCAGCTGTCCTGGGCATCCAGCCATGACCAGTTGACCGGCCTGCTGAACCGCCGGGAATTCGAACGTATGCTCGACCAGCAACTGGCGGGGCGGGAAGAAAACCTGGCCTTGCTGTACCTGGATCTGCGGGGTTTCCGGCTACTGAACGATACGGCCGGCTACCAGGCCGGTGATGAAGTGCTGAAACGCCTGGCGGATATCCTGTGCCGGGAGGCCGAGGGTGGCCGGCCGGTGGCGCGCCTGGCGGGTAACGAATTTGCCATGCTGGTGCCGGCGGACAAGGGCAACAGCATTGCCAAGGCGCTGATCAGCGCCATCGAAACCGATGTGTTCGAATTTGGTGGCAGCCAGTATGCGTTGTCGGCGAATGTGGGGCTGGTTCCGGATCTGCCGGTGCTGGTCAATGGCGAGCGCTGGTTGCGGGCGTCTGAGCAGGCGCTGACCGCTGCCCGCAAGAAAGGCGAGGGCACCATTGCCGAGTATGCGCCGGACAAGGCCGACCAGGACCGCCAGGAACAGATTGCCGCCCGGCTGGCGAACCTGCAGGACCCGGGCGACGAGCGCATGTTGCTGCGCTGCCAGAAGATTATCCCGCTGCATGGCAAAGCCAGGATGCCGTCCCAGTACGAAGTGCTGATCAGCATGTACGACGACAGCGGGCAGCTGATTACCGGGCGGGACTTCATCCGCATGGCCGAACGCTATGACCGGATGCAGGTGGTGGACCGCTGGGTGGTGGGTCACATGCTGGACTGGTTGCGGGAAGAGGCCCCGGACCCCGGCGCGGTAGGTGGAATCTGTATCAACCTGTCCGGTCACTCCCTGAATGACCAGTCGCTGCTGGAGTTTATCTACGAAAAGCTCAGCAAGCAGGATGCGCCCATTGAACGGCTCTGGTTCGAACTGACAGAAGCTTCGGCCATCAATGACCTGCAGGCGGTGGCCGACTTCATGGCGGAAATGAAGGAGCTGGGTTGCCGGTTCTGCCTGGGTGACTTCGGTAGCGGCCCCAGCTCGTTCCAGTTCATGCGTTCGCTGCCGGTGGACCTGATCAAGATCGACAGTGCCTTCACCAGCCAGCTGGTGGCCAGCGAGACTGACCAGACCATGGTGAAGTCCATGGTCGACATGGCCCACTACATGGAGCGGGAGGTGATTGCCTCGCAGGTGGAGTCCCGGGGCGTGCTGGACCTGTTGCGACAGCTGGGTGT
Source organism: Marinobacter sp. L-46 (assembly GCF_056859535.1). Lineage (NCBI taxonomy): Bacteria > Pseudomonadati > Pseudomonadota > Gammaproteobacteria > Pseudomonadales > Marinobacteraceae > Marinobacter > Marinobacter sp. L-46. The sequence goes on along the minus strand of NZ_JBSXOP010000050.1, from coordinate 3,950 downwards.
GGACTATGCTCAGGGCTTTGTGATCGAGAAGCCGCGGCTGCTCGACAGCCTGACCTGATCCGGGAGCCTTGCCGTTTATGTCCAAACGCCATCCTGTCATAGCCGTTACCGGGTCCTCCGGAGCGGGCACCAGTACAACCGGCCAGATCTTCAGCCGGTTGTTTGCCAGTGAAGACATCAGCGCGGCGATGGTCAGCGGCGACAGCTTTCACCGATATACCCGCGAGCAGATGGCCCGGCTTGCAGCCAAGGGGCAGTTCGGCGAGCGCAACCACTTTGCCCTGGCGGCCAACCACATCGACCGCCTGGAAGCCTTGCTGTACGACTACAGCCATACCGGCAACGGCCGTTATCGCCACTATGTCCATGATGAAGACCGGGAGCTGATTGCTGCCGGTTTCAAGCCCGGAACCTTCACCCCCTGGCAGTCATTGCCGGCGGATACCGATTTACTGTTCTACGAAGGTTTGCATGGCGGGGTGGTCAGCGAAAACTACAACATTGCCCAGTATGTGGACCTGTTGATTGGCGTGGTGCCCATCGTTAACCTGGAATGGATCCAGAAGATTCACCGGGATACCAACCAGCGGGGTTACAGCCCGGATGCGGTGGTCAAAACCATCATCAACCGTATGGACGACTATGTGCACGACATCGTGCCGCAATTCTCCCATACCCACATCAACTTCCAGCGCATCCCGCTGGTGGATACTTCCAACCCGTTTATTGCCAGGGATGTGCCCACCGAAGATGAAAGCATGGTGGTGATCCACTTCCGGGAAGCCGCCGATGTCGACTTTGCCTGGCTGTTGCAGGTGATTCCCCACAGCACTCTGTCCCGCCACGATACCCTGGTGATTCCCGGTACCAAGATGCCCCTGGCCATGGACCTGATCGTCCGGCCCATGGTGCAGAAGCTGATGGCCGGCAAGGCCTTCGCCTGAAGCTCAGGCGGTCAGGTGGCCGCTCTGGTAATCCTTCAGGGTCTGTTCGATTTCTTCCCGGGTGTTCATCACAAACGGGCCGTATTGCACGATCGGCTCGCCGATCGGTTTGCCGGCTATCAGCAGCACACGGGCCGGCTGTGTGCCGCCCTCCAGCATCAACTCGTCACCGTCATCCAGTACACTGGCTGCCGATGCCGGCAGGCGGGTGCGCTCGTCCCCCGTGATCAGCTCGGCGTCGCCTTCGTACAGGTACAGCATGGCGTTGTGGCTGGCCGGTACCGGCAGTGACAGCTGGCTGCCGGGCTCCAGGTGAATGTCGGCATAGATGGCATCGGTACTGCCGCCGGTGACCGTACCGGATACCTGGCCACCACTGAGGGTCATCTCACCGGCAATCAGCTTGACGGTGGCGCCGCCCTGACTGAAGGCCGGAATGTCTTCGGGCTGGATATCTCGGTAGCCGGCCGGTTTCATTTTTTCCGCCGCCGGCAGGTTCAGCCACAGCTGGAAACCGCGCATCAGGCCGGATTCCTGCTGCGGCATTTCCGAGTGCACAATGCCCCGGCCGGCGGTCATCCACTGTACGCCGCCGTTGCGCAGGTTGCCCCGGTTACCCAGGTGGTCTTCGTGCAACATGTGGCCTTCGATCATGTAGGTGACCGTCTCGAACCCCCGGTGCGGGTGGGCGGGAAAGCCGGCAATGTAATCCTGGGGCTGGTCAGAGCCGAACTCGTCGAGCATCAGGAAGGGATCCATGCGGATGCTCTGGCGCTGGCCCAGGGAGCGTTTGATTTTTACCCCGGCACCATCGGAGGTCTCCAGTGCGGGGATAATCTGTTTCAGGGCGCGATGCGTCATGGTGTCGTCCTCTCGGTTAGCAATGGTTCCATTAAACCGGGGCGACGGGCAGGATGAAAACGCAGAATTCTGGCGGGAGGGATCAAAAAAACTGAAGGAGCGGCCGGTGGCCCGTCCGGGCCACCGGCAGGGCCGGATTACTCCACGTTTCGGGAGTAGAAAATCTCCAGCATTTCACGGCGCAGACGGTCTTCGATCGACTGGGCTTCGGCCGGGTCCAGTTCGCTGGCATTCACGCCGAATACATAGTTATCCAGGTTGAAGTCCTTCAGCATCATCTTGGTGTGGAACAGGTTTTCCTGGTACACGTTCACGTCGATCATCTGATAGGCGTTCTGGGTGTCTTCGGTCAGGTAGTTCTGGATCGAGTTGATGTCGTGGTCGATGTAGTGCTTGGTGCCGTCTACATCGCGGGTGAAACCCCGCACCCGGTAGTCCACGGTCACGACATCGGAATCGAAGCTGTGGATCAGGTAGTTCAGTACCTTCAGGGGTGAAATCAGGCCGCAGGTGGACACATCGATATCCGCCCGGAAGGTGCTTACGCCGTCGTGGGGATGGCTTTCCGGGTAGGTGTGAACGGTTACGTGGCTCTTGTCCAGGTGCGCAACAATGGTGTCTGGCAGCGGGCCCGGCGATTCCTCGTTATTGGCTTCACTGTCGGTCACTTCGTGCTCGGCAATCAGCATGGTGACAGACGCGCCATGGGGCTCGTAGTCCTGGCGGGCAATGTTGAGGATGTTGGCGCCGATGATCTTGACCACGTCTGAAAGGATCTGGGTCAGACGCTCGGCGTTGTACATCTCGTCGATGTAATCAATATAGGCTTCACGCTGTTCTTCGGTCTGCGCGTAACAGATATCGTAGATATTGAAGCTCAGGGACTTGGTCAGGTTGTTGAAACCGTGTAGCTGGAGTTTGGTTTCCATAATAGTTGATCACCTTTTGCGCAGACCTTTAAGAAAGTTGCGTATTATGCATACCGTATGTGTCATTGGATAGTAGTTACAATGACTTTTTCCAGCCGGTTATTCCGCCTCGTGGATCTCGTAACTGTGGCTGATTTCCACGCCTGCCTTACCGAGCATAATTGATGCCGAACAGTACTTTTCTGCTGACAGGCTAACTGCCCGTTCTACCTGCTTTTCTTTCAGGTTGTGGCCGGTTACCACAAAGTGCAGGTGAATCCTGGTGAACACGGAAGGCACGGCATCGGCCCGCTCGGCCTCGAGCTCGGCGTGGCAGGCGGTGACGTCCTGACGGCTCTTTTTCAGGATGCTCATGACATCAAACGACGAGCAGCCACCCACGCCCATCAGCAGCATTTCCATGGGGCGGGGGCCCAGGTCCTGGCCGCCGTGGTCCGGCGGCCCGTCCAGTTGTACGGTGTGGCCAGTGCCACTGGTGGCTTTGAAGCTGGCATTGCCGGTCCAGTCAACGGTAGCTTTCATCGGTGTCTCCATCGGCTATTCGGGTATGGTGGGGAATGCTAGCCCGAATTTCTCATGAGGGGATAAAAGAAAGCGGCTGAAAGTGTTAAAATTTCAGGACCTTACACCATCAATCAACACCAACAACCGCTATCCAAAATGGTACCTCAAAAACTGACCTTCTCGCCACTTTCCCGCCGCCAGATTGAAACCGACTTCTCCGGAGGCCATATCACCTCCGATGCCGGCTTGCTGTTACTGCGCGAAGTCGACAAACAACACCGGTTAACCCAACGGCTGGCCGAGACTCTGACCGACCAGCGGGATCCCCGGATGATTCGTCATGAGCTCAAGTCCCTGGTCCGGCAACGGGTCTACGGTGTGGCCGGTGGCTACGAAGATCTGAATGACCATGAAGCCCTGCGCTTTGATCAGGCGCTACAAACCGCCACGGGTAACGCCTCCGCTCTGGCTGGCAAATCCACGCTGTGCCGAATGGAACAGGCAATGGACCGGCAAACCATTGTGAAGGCCCATGAGCTGCTCTGGCACCACTTTATTGAACAACACGAAGAGCCGCCCAAGGAAATCGTGCTGGATTTTGACGGCACCGATATTCCGGTGCACGGCGACCAGCCGGGTAAGTTCTTTAACCGGTATTACGACCATCACTGCTACTTCCCGCTTTACGTCTTCTGCGGTAGGCACTTGCTGG